>CAYHGN010000037.1:0-28445 GCA_964356005.1 uncultured Sphingobacterium sp. | reverse complement strand
ATTTTCTCTTGTTTTAGAAAGCAGGGTCTGTGTCTTTTCGGTCCTGCCAATCCCGTGTTCTGCCCTGGTTTTTTGCAGCAGATTTAGTAGATATCATGAAATTCATTAAGCAAAAAAGCTAGAGCTGCCACCCGGGTTTATTTCAAATGGCAGGTGGTCCTTTTGCCGGGCTGCCCTTCCCAATGAAAAACAGCTCCGGGTAAAATAAACCTTGCCGGAGGAGGTAGCTTCCGGCTGTTGATAATTTGAAATGGAACGCGATTTCTTGCCGGATAACTCCGGAGGAAAGGGCTGAACTAGGCTATAACACACAGGCATTGTTTTCAAAAATCAATTATTGTGGCTCCAGAGCCTTGTCAGATCAATTATAGCCGTATTTTTTATCCTCACTTATATCAAACTCTGATTATTTTAAATGATCAGGATTAGTTCAATTTTATTCCTGTTCAGGATAGCTCTGGTAGTAATTTCTATTTATTTTTAAAAAAAATTAAAAATCATCTGTTCTTCATCTTGTGCCTTTAGGTTTACATAAAAAAACACAGATATGAAAAGATACACACACATTAAAAGTGCTATACTGGTAGTTAGTATGGCTATTTTGAGTCTTAGCGCATGTAAAAAAGACAATGCACTTTCTCTTGACGAAGAACTTCAGTTTGCAAGACTCGAAGCAATCACAATCAGTAGTACCACTGCAATCAAGGGTTCAGGAAATACCACTGATTCCCTATTTGCGATGGAGGCATGTAAAAAGGGAAATAAAAAAACTCCGGTTGAGCAAAGTTCATTACCTGCATCAATTGCAACCTATTTAAGTACGAATTATGTAGGTAATACATTTCAAAAGGCATATCAAATTGCAAATCAATCCACTTCTGCTTTAGAAAGTTATGTAGTAGTTGTTCAGTTTAATGATAAACCTGTAGCAATTAAATTTGATGCCAGCGGAAACTTTGTCAAAGTGCTTGAGATAAGAGAAGGACGAAACATGAAAGGCAAAGGTGGCTGGCATGCAGGCGGATGCTTTGATAACAGAGATGGAAAGCAACGTGATACCATTGCAATTAGTGCTATTCCAACAACAATCAGAACGTATATGTCAACAACTTACCCAACTGATACCCTGGTACATGCATTCGTAAATAAAGATCAAAGTATAGTTTTGATCAGTAAGAACGTTGATTTTTATGCTACTTCATTTACTACAGCAAATGCATTTATAAAGCGTATTCAATTACCCGTCGGTCATGCCAAGGGAAGATCAATCGAAGCTTCAGCATTACCTTCAAATGCAACAACTTACCTAAGTACTACCTATCCTAATTATGTATTTAAGAAAGCATTCGAGTTGAAAGTGAATGGTGTATCGAAAGGATACCTGGTTTTAATTGATGCGAACCTAACCAAATATGCAATTCACTTTGATGCTAACGGACAATTTGTAAAGGCTGTTACTATCCGATAAAATTATTTTTTGCATCTCCTTTTAAGGCCGCTTCCTGACAGGTAAGCGGCCTTTTTTTATTTATTCGGTCCGATCTTTTCTTATTAATTAATTTGGATTTCGAATCATTTTATAGGGTTCAGGATTATTTATATAAATTGCCTTCAGGATAATTTAATCAGATTTTATTGGTTAATAAACAAACAGAAAAGGTTTTCAAACAATATTCAGTTTAAAAAAAGTGTATTCTAATGAAGTATAGTATTCAATTTTTATTTTGCTTTTTCATTTCAGTAAAGACATTCAGCCAGGCTATTAATCCTGAAATTTCGATAATTCCCAAACCGGTCGAAATGCATAAGGGAACGGGACATTTTAACCTGCCAAAAAATATCGTTATTCACTCAACTGCTGCTCCTGAATTAGCACAAACCCTTATTTTTATAAAGGAACGGCTGACAATACCCACTGGTTTTCACATATCTACTTCCGGCAGTCCTGAAAATGCTTCAGTTAAATTATTAATCAATTCGGTTGTGGATACAAAATTAGGTTCTGAAGGTTATCATCTTTCTGTGACTTCTTCGCATATAATTATCAAGGCAAATCAACCTGCTGGTTTATTTTATGGTGTACAAACTATGCTTCAACTGCTGCCAAAGGAAATAGAAAGTAAAACTCTTGTAAAGAATGTTCATTGGGTGATTCCTTCAATTGAAATTATTGACTATCCAAAACTTGGATGGCGGGGTTTAATGTTTGATGTTGCCCGGCATTTTTTTACAAAGGATGAGGTGAAGAAGTACATTATGGCAATGGCAAGGTACAAGTATAATGTGCTGCATCTTCATCTTACAGACGACGAAGGCTGGAGAATAGAAATTAAGGGTTTTCCAAAGCTAACCGAAGTCGGTGCATGGAATGTTAAAAGAGTAGGAGAGTTTGGCGATTTTATCCCGCCAAAAGCAGATGAAGCCCGTGATTACGGTGGTTTTTATACACAGGATGATATCAGAGAACTGGTAAAATTTGCAAAAGACCATTTTATAAATATTTTGCCTGAAGTGGATGTTCCGGGTCATAGTCTTGCAGCCATTGCCTCATATCCTGAGCTATCCTGTACTCCTGAAGCTATTAAGTATAAAGTAAGATCAGGTGAGAAGATTATGGATTGGTCGAGAGGCGCTCCACCAATTGCCTTATTGGATAATACGCTATGTCCTGCCAATGAATTGGTTTACAGCTTTATGGATACCGTGATCACACAATTGGCAGAACTATTCCCCTTTGAATATATACATCTTGGAGGTGATGAAGCGCCAATAAATTTCTGGCAAAAGAATGAGCAAATCAAGGCTTTAATGCTACGTGAAGGCATTAAAGATATTAAACAGGTACAGGGTTATTTTACGGGAAGGGTTGAACAGATCGTAGAATCGAAAGGTAAAAAAATGATGGCATGGGATGAGGTGCTGGAGGGAGGTGTAAGTCTCTCTACTGCAGTAATGAGCTGGCGTGGGATGAAATATGGAATAGAAGCAGCCCAGAATCAACATCAAGTAGTGATGAGCCCTACAACCTTTGCTTATCTCGATTATATGCAGTCTGACGAAATATCTGAACCAAGGGTTTATGCTTCATTACGTCTGAGTAAATCCTATGAATTCGAGCCTGTTCCTGTTGGAGTTGATCCGCAATATATTAAAGGTGGACAGGCTAATTTATGGACAGAACAGGTTTATAATATCCGGCAGGCAGAATATATGACCTGGCCAAGAGGCATGGCGATTGCAGAATCGGTTTGGTCGCCAAATCAACAGAAAGATTGGCCGGACTTCTTTAGCAGGGTTGAGCAACATTTTGGCCGACTGGATATCTCTGAAACCAAATATTCGCCAGCAGTTTATGATCCTATATTTAAGGCAGGAAAAACAGCGGATAACAAATTGACGATTGATCTGAGTACGGAAGTTGAAGGATTGAATATCTATTATTCATTTGATAATTCATTCCCCGACAGATTTTACCCCAAATACATGAGTACATTGACCGCACCTATAGATGCCAAGCAATTGAAAGTAATTACTTACAGGGGTAAAGAACCTGTAGGCCGAATGCTGACCATGCCTATAACTGAATTAAGGAAGCGTGCCAGATTGTAAAAAAAAGCCGGTGAATGCGAATTTACCGGCTTTTTTAATTCATTTTAAAAAAATTATACTAAAGAATACAGCTCTTCACGTTGTTGTTTGACAACATCACTGTTAATGTATTCATCATAGGTCATTAATTTATCAATGATTCCTCCAGGCGTAAGTTCAATGATGCGGTTTGCAACAGTTTCTGTCAGCTCATGATCTCGCGAAGTAAATAAAATAATCCCTTTGAAATCCTTCATCCCGTTGTTGAGAGCTGTAATAGATTCCAGATCCAGGTGATTTGTTGGCTCATCGAATAACAGAAGGTTAGCCTGTTGAAGCATCATTCTCGAAAACATGCAGCGCATTTTCTCTCCACCCGAAAGTACAGAAGATTGTTTTAGAACTTCCTCGCCCGAAAACAGCATTCTACCCAAAAAACCTCTGATAAATTGCTCATCCTTGTCTGCTTCAGAATATTCACGCAGCCAGTCGATTAGGTTTGTATCCTTGCCTTTAAAATATGATGAGTTATCATTCGGAATGTCAGCAATATTAATGGTCACTCCCCATTTAAATGAACCTTTGTAATCTTTATCTCTGCCTGTTAAAACATCATAAAATGCAGTTGACGCTAAGCTATTCTCAGATAGTACTGCTATTTTATCACCTTTATTAACCATCAGATTGATACCTGAGAACAGAACTTCACCATTCAGCTCTTTTTTCAGATTTTCAATCTGAAGAATCTGATCACCTGCTTCACGTCCCTGATGATTGAACAGAATCGCCGGGTACTTACGGTTTGAAGGCTTGATCTCATCGATGTTGATTTTATCCAAAGCTTTCTTACGACTGGTTGCCTGCTTGGATTTGGATGCATTGGCACTGAAACGACGGATAAATTCCTGTAGTTCTTTGACCCTTTCCTCAGTCTTTTTATTCTGGTCTGAGCGTTGTTTTAATGCAAGCTGACTGGATTCATACCAGAATGTATAATTACCAGTGTAGATATTCATTTTACTGAAATCAATGTCGACTACATGCGTACAAACTGTATCTAAAAAGTGCCTGTCGTGCGATACAACCAGAATAATTCCTTCATAGGATGCCAGGAAATCTTCAAGCCATGCAATGGTTTGTATGTCAAGGTCGTTGGTAGGCTCATCCAGTAACAATATGTCAGGTTTCCCAAATAATGCCTGGGCAAGAAGTACTCTTACCTTCTGGTTACCATCAAGGTCTTTCAATAAATTATAATGGAATTCTTCTTTGATGCCCAGATTACTCAGCATGGTGGCAGCATTATTTTCTGCATTCCATCCATCCATCTCGGCAAAGATATTCTCAAGTTCACCTGCCCGTTCACCATCAGCCTCAGAAAAATCTTCTTTAGCATACAGTGCATCCTTCTCTTTCATGATACTGTACAACTCTTTGTGACCCATCATTACTGTCGCAATGACCGGAAAATCATCAAAAGCGTAGTGGTTCTGGGTTAAAACAGCCATTCTTTCACCCGGGGTGAAGGAAACTGAGCCACTGCTTGGGTCGATCTCCTTAGAAAGGATTTTCAGAAAAGTTGATTTTCCGGCACCATTGGCACCTATTATGCCGTAACAATTCCCCGGAGTAAATTTTAAATTTACTTCTTCAAAAAGAGTTCGTTTTCCGTAACGAAGTGAAAGATTAGATACTGTAATCATGAATATGAAATAAATCGCAAAGGTACGGATTTAATGCTGTATTTTAAATATGAGCGAAGGAGTGTTTGTGAAAAGGCTAATTCTCGATTTTTTGTGTATGGATAGAGATAAATTATTAAAGAGACTTTCCAAAACCTTGAGTAAAGCGGATGCAGTTAAGATTGCCCACGACAAATCTTGTGTGCCGGGCGATCTGATATCTTTAAGCCTATATCCTCATAATGAGATTGCATTCAGGGCATCCTGGGTACTGGAGCAGTTAATTTATTGCAGATGGGATGATTTTATTCCCTTCCTGCCTGATTTTATTGCAGGATATCTCATTCAGAAGAACCGCAGTTGTCAGCGACATTATAGCAAGATCATGATGTATCTCACTGCTTCTGGATCACCAACTGAAATCAAGTATCTGATTAGTGGATTTCAGGATCAGATTATTGAAATTACTTTTGATTGGCTGATCGATCCGCAAACACCTGTTGCTGTGAAAGTTAATTGCATGGACATTTTACTGTATTTTGGCAAAGAGCAGGCCTGGATCAATGAAGAACTCCATTCACAGATTCATTTTTTACTTAGGGATGGGTCAGCTGCAGTTCAAAGTCGCGGGAATTGGATTTTGAAGAAATTAAAAATCTGAACCTCCCGCTTCAATTGTTCATAAATATAAACGATCAATATCGTTTACAACTTCGCGAATCCTCAAAAATTATGCTTCTTTGCACAAATGATCCAGATAAAAGAAGAACTTTATTTACAGTGCATGAATTATGTTCAGGATTGCATAGATACTGCTCAACAGGCTATAAATGCTGCAATTGAATCATCCAATGATGATACTAAGAGCAGTGCCGGTGATAAGTATGAAACAGGAAGGGAAATGATGCAGCAGGAAATCGATAGGAACAGGAAACAACTGGAAGAAGCTAAAAGGCAAAAATCAAGTCTGGAGCAAATTGAACATCAAAAGCATTATGATATTGTTCAAAATGGAAGCCTGGTTATTACAAATTTAGGTAAATTTTATATCGCAATCAGCAGAGGACAGATGCAGTTTGATGGGGTCAACTATTTTGCTATTTCTGCAGCTTCGCCAATTGGGACAAAATTAATGAGGCAGAAACCAGGATTTGAGTTTGACTTTAATGGTAAGACATTTAAAATAGAAGATATTCAATAATAGATTTTACCTGGCCTTTGGTTTATCTACCATCGTTTCATCAAACCAGTTAACCATTTCTTTAGCCAGTGCAATGCGTTTATTGGTAAAAGCATGGTCTGTGTTCCAGATCTTGTAGTCAAAGTTTTTCCTTGGATTAAATATTGAGAAATAAGTATTGTTTTGATGTTCGTCCAGAACCAGTATTGCTTTATTTGACTTGGAAACCTGCGTCTCAATATCATAAGAATCAAGTTTAGCAAGTATATCATCTAAAAATTTATTGGGATCACAATTAAGCATGCCCAGTGTTAAAAGGTATTCTTTGAGTCCGATCAAATTACCTGCAGCACCCTCTCCTTGTAAAAGGGTGTAAGGATTGAACACCGAAACTCCAACAATTGATTTAACCCTTGAATCTTTTAATCCGGCGAGTAGCGCTATTCCGGCACCCATACTATGACCTGCAAATGCAATTTTGGAGGTATCGACCCTTAAAGTTTCTTTATTTACGCTATCGGTAAGAAAATCAACTACTGCACCCGCATCGTCAATTGCATTCTGAAATCCGAAGGTACCCTTACTGCCCCATGTCCCACGGTAATTAAAATAAATGGTATTGTATCCCGCTCGTCTTAAGTTTTGGGCAAGATCATGGCTTCGTTCATTGCCTGGTAATCCGTGCAGCAAAACTACAGTAGGGTGAGGACCTTTTCCATCTGCGGTATAAGCAAATCCATAAATGGTTGAGCCTTCTGATTTTATTTGTAATTCCACCTGCCCGGCCGGATAGAATTCATCCGGTTTGATGTCATTTAGAAGATAATCTGTACTTCTCTTCTTTAAATTTGATTTATTGCCTGATTTACAGGAAGATAGAAGAGTTAGTGATAATAAACACAAGAGGGTAAAGGAGTAAAGAATCTTCATAGGGGCTTAGGGATAATCTCAAGCTATTTAAATGGACACAAAAAAGGGCTTATGTTGTTAAACATAAGCCCTTCTAATATAAGAAACTTTTTTATCGAACTTTAAAAACTACTTTTGTGTCTGCCCACAGCATAGAAACATTCCCATTGTCTGCAATATCAAAAGTGAATACCTCTGTATTTTCGGAGGATTTTCCGGCTTTAACATTCACACGTAATGCATCTTCACTGTCTTTATAAACGGTTCCCCACTGCTTCCAGGTCTTGTTGAAAATGATTGTCCATTCATCATCTCCCGGAATAGTATAAAGGCCATATTTTCCGGCAGGTAAGGTTTTGCCTTCAATTTTTACATCCTTGTTTGTTTCAAAGACGGTAGCCTCATTCGCACCAGTGCGCCAAACTTTTCCCACAGGGGCGAGCGCTGACAATGCTCTGCCTTTTAAAGAGGGGCGGCTGTAGTCAACTGAAATTTCAGCACCTGAGGCAAGAGTTTTTGAAACTTTTGCAGGTGGACTTGGTCTTTTACTTTTATCCTGCTGAGCGGATGAACTAAGACTTAAAAATAGTCCTGTAATAAGGGTTAATAGAAATAGTTTTTTCATGATTTTATCTTTTATAATCTGCTAATATATCAATTAGGTATAATTTACATTGTAAAATTTAGGTCAAAAACTTTTGACAATGCTGTTATGCAGGGTACGAGTATTCCAGTATCCACTCGCAATTATCCTTCTGATCGTGAACAATGGATCATTTTCATCTCTTTTTTCAGCAAGTATAAATGCAGAAGTAAATCCTCTTTTCTTTAATTCAGGGATCGCATCCTTATTCCACAGGCCAAAGGGATAAGCAAAATATTTTATATCCTTTCCGGTAATTTCTATCAGCGTTTTAGTGGGCTTTTCTATTTGCGTTAGCCAATCATCACCCTGATATTTCTTTACATTCTGATGGTCATAGGTATGTGAGCCAATAACATGTCCGGCATCCGATAGTTCTTTTACCTGCGCCTTGCTCATATAATTGGGCTTACCCAGTGAAACAGTCATGATAAAAAACACGCCTTTAAAACCATGTTTTTTCAATTCCGGAAGTGCGTTGGTGTATTGATCCAATTTAGTATCATCGAAAGTTAACATGATCGGCTTTTTTGGCAATTTAGCACCATAAACCAGATAATTATAAAGCTGAACAGGCAAAATAGTCTGATAACCGCTATCAGCAAGCATCTTCATTTGTGATTTAAACTCTGCAATTGGTACTATATAGTCTTTTCCCATTTTTCCATCGGTCGAAACCCAGTTTCTTATCTGATGATAACAAAGAATCGGTACCTGAGGTCTGGCAAGAATCTCGGCTGCAGTTGCTTTTTTACCTCCGGTTTTTTGTGTTTCTGCTTCTTCCAGCTCCCCGGAGCTTTTTTTCTCAATATTTTGAGTCGAGGCTAAACTATCTGCAGAACCTGATGTCAGAGTTGTCGAATTTGACTGGCATGAGCTGAAGAAAATACTTAGAACAAGTACATAAAATGGGATTAACTTATTGTTCATCATTTGAAAATAGATAGGCTTGAGGATTTGATTAATTGTTCACGAAAATATGGAAATTAGGCTGATCTACAGAATCTGCTTTGAATTTATTGTTGAAGAGCTTAGTCTAAATCACTAAATCGATTGAGGATAATTGCATTACCTTTGCATTTTGAAAAGCCAGATGACTGAGAAGGTATTAAAGAATTTAAAAATAGCGTCCCTGAATGAGATGCAGCGTGTTGCAATAGATGCTGCAACAAATAGGGATACGATTATTTTAGCGCCTACTGGCTCCGGAAAAACTATTGCTTTCTTAATTCCTTTATTAAAACGTCTGGAGGATTCAAAACAAGGGGTGCAAGCAATGATCCTTGTTCCATCCAGAGAACTGGCTATGCAGATCGAACAGGTTTTTAAGACCATGGTGACAGGCTTTAAGGTCAATTGTTTTTATGGCGGGCATCCAGTCAGGACTGAGAAAAACAATCTGACCCAGGCACCGACTGTTTTGATAGGTACTCCCGGCCGAATTGCCTATCATATTCGGCATGAGAATTTTAATCCGGATGAGATCCACACACTGGTACTGGATGAATTCGATAAGGCACTTGAATTCGGTTTTGAAAATGATATGAGCTTCATCATCAGCCGGCTGAAAAATGTCAAAAGGAGAATTTTAACTTCCGCAACCAAAATGGAAGGTATTCCCTTGTTTACCGGACTTGTAAAGCCCCTCGAAGTTAATTTCTTAAAAGATACCAACAGCCTTCCTAATTTAAAGATCAGGTCGGTGATTTCGGAAGCTGCCGATAAACTGGAAACTTTATTTTCCCTGATATGCAAAATTGGGAATGGCTCATCTTTGGTTTTTTGTAATCATAGAGAAGCGGTTGACAGAATAAGCGGTCTTCTTTGGGATATGGGCCTTGATCATGGGGTGTTTCATGGGGGAATGGAACAGGAAGATCGTGAAAAGGCCTTATTGAAATTCAGGAATGGCAGTTACCGGCTGTTAATCACTACTGATCTTGCATCAAGAGGCTTGGATATACCTGAAATAGATTATGTGATTCACTACCAGTTGCCTCATAATGAAGAAGCCTTTCTGCATAGAAATGGACGCACTGCAAGAATGCATTCAAGCGGAACAGCTTATGTAATTCTTACTGAAAGCGAAAATCCATCCTTTCTTTCAGATAAAATAGAAGAGGAGACCTTACCTGAAAAAGATGTCATTCCGGCGAATACAGATTGGGCAACATTATATCTTGGAGCAGGTAGAAAGGATAAAATTAATAAGATTGATATTGTTGGCCTTTTAATGAAAAAAGGTAAATTAGTTAAGGATGAGCTGGGTTTGATCGAAGTTCAGGACTTTTCATCTTATGCTGCAGTAAAGCGAAATAAAATTGATACAGTTGTAAGACTGCTGAAAATGGAAAAGATTAAAAACAAAAAGATCAAAATTGAAGTTTCCAGATAATTGATATGAGTAATAATGACATTATGAAAAAGCTTCGGGTAGCCCTTAAGCTAAACGATCAGGAAATTGTTGAGATACTTAAACTGGTGGATTTCTCAATTACCAAAGCCGAATTAGGTGCAATTTTCCGGAATAAAGAGCACGAGAACTTTAAGCCTTGTGGCGATCAGATTCTGCGGAATTTCCTCAACGGACTGATTATTTACAAACGCGGTCCAAAACCGGAATAATTCCGGACAAGGCTTATTTACCTAACATCGGGAATAATCTTTTTATGTCGTCATCGCTTGGACGACTGCCATATTCACAAATTTCAAATGATTCGGCAAAGCTCACCTGTGCTGCTTTTGCTGTTCCATACCATTTTTCAAGACTGCTTTTAACGGCTGGATTGATACCACTTCCTCTTAATTTCTTTAACCATTCCAATCGTTCATGCTGTCCTTTTGGAACCTGATTTTCATAAGCTCCAATCCATGGAAGCCACTCATAGAATTGCGACTGATGGGAATCCAGACTGTATACTTTTTTGTCAATTACACTAGATATATCAATCGCAATATCCGGTTGAAAAGGATTGGGTTTTTTGAAATTATCCTGGAAATAAAGGAAAACCGGGTTCTTCCTCAATGGAGGTGTATCCGGCGCAATATTTGGGACGCCAACCATAAATGCCGCATCTTGTACTAAAATTCCCGTATAACGGTGGTCAGGGTGATAGTCATTTGATCTGGGTGCAATAACCACATTGGCATTCCATTCTCTAATCCTCTTGATAACTTCCATACGAATGGCTAAAGTAGGAAGCAATTCTCCATCATGATTATCCAAAACTTCATAAGTAACTCCTAATCTTCTTGAAACTTCTTTCGTTTCTTCCAATCTTCTCTGGGCGAGCATTCCGCCGCCTTCTTTCATATGACCGGCATCTCCGTTAGTAACTGATAAAAATTTCACTTTGTGGCCCATTGCTACAAATAGAGCGGCAGTTCCACCTGATTTTATATCACAATCGTCCGGGTGTGCCCCAATCATTATAATCTGAAGTGGTTTTTCCTGCGCAATCACATGATTGGCAATAAGAAATAGTAGAAATAATAGTTTTAAGATTCTTAGTTTCATAAATCCGGGGTATATATGTTATATTGAAGTTATACAATTCATCCTGAATTGAGAATTTTTAATCATTTTCAGGTTCAAATGGACACTTAATAGTAATTCACCAGATATCAGACTAATTCGATAGTCAGATTTTTGCATTGTCAAAGGTTTTATTACCTTCCTGCCTTAATGAGATCAAATTGAAAGCCCGCAAATTGAATGAATTTATTTAAACCAGCACATATTAAGGGGAATTCCCTTCAAATAGGTTTGTATGCAGCTATTACTGTATTTCTGACTTACACGATGGTTTTTGGGTTCAGAAAATCTTTTACTGTTGCTACTTTCGATGGATTGACAATCGCAGGTTACAGTTATAAAACTGTATTGGTAATCTCCCAGATGTTGGGGTATATGCTCGCAAAGTTTTACGGGATCAAGTACATATCTGAATTAAAACGACATGGTCGGGGAAAGATCATTCTTGTTTTAACACTTATCGCATGGCTCAGCTGGTTGTTTTTTGCGCTGGTACCAGCTCCATACAATATTCTTTTTCTATTCATTAATGGTTTTCCATTGGGGATGTTATGGGGTGTGGTCTTCTCCTATGTTGAAGGTAGAAGGAGTACTGATTTTATAGGTGCCACCCTTGCGGTGAGCTTCATCTTTGCTTCCGGATTTGTGAAAACCGTTGGTGCCTGGTTAATGCTGAACTTTAATATTACAGAATTTTGGGTCCCTTTTTATACCGGATTGGTCTTTGCAACCCCATTGTTATTGTTCGTATACCTCATCGAAAAGATTCCGGCACCTGATGCTGAAGATATCGCTTTTCGGATGAACAGGGTTCCGATGTTAGCCGCAGACCGGAAGAAGTTTGTCAGGATGTTTTTGCCCGGACTTGCAGCCTGTATTCTGATCTATACCTTCGCAACTATATTCAGGGATATGCGTGATAATTTCAGCGCTGAAATGTGGAAAGAAATGGGCTTCTTTGATAAACCTGATCTTTTTGCGAGAACAGAAACGCCAATAACTATAATTATTCTTGTACTTATTGGGAGTATGGTGCTGATTAAAGATAGTTTTAAAGCATTTATGCTTTCCCATATTTTCATCGGTATAGGTTTTGTATTGGCAGGAATATGTTCCTTTATGTTTATCAACGGTGCCCTGGCACCTGTTTGGTGGATGACACTTGTTGGGCTTGGCTTGTATATGGTCTATATTCCGTTTAATTCTGTGTTTTTTGAACGGATGATTGCCAGTTTTAGGCATACCGGGAATGTAGGTTTTCTGATCTATCTTGCAGATTCTTTCGGGTATGTTGGTAGTGTTGGGGTTATGCTCAGTAAAGAAATTTTTAAGGTTCAGCTGAATTGGGTAACATTTTTCTCCAACAGCGTGATTGGGCTTTCAGTAGCCGGACTTGGTCTGACAGTCTTTTCATTTATTTACTTTTACACAAAATATCAAGCTCTGGGCGTAAATAAGCCATCCTCTGTGTAATTTTAAAGAAATATCATTTTAAATCGATAATGGATACACAACTCATCGAACAAGTTTTAATTGAATATGGATTTCAACCCGATCAGGTGAATTATAAGCCTTTCGGAACGGGTCACATCAATTCTACCTGGCTAATTAGTGTTCAGAATAGTTCAGAACAATACATCTTACAAAGTATCAACAGAAATGTATTTAAGGAGCCTGAAATTATTGCCGCCAATGTGAAGCTACTGTCAGATTATCTTAAAAAACATAATCCTGATTATCTTTTTGTTGGTGCAATTCCAACACGCGATGGGAGCGAAATGGCCTTTATTGGAGATATCTATTGGCGGTTGACTGACTTTATTAAAAACTCGGTTTCATTCGATACCCTGAGTGATCCCGATCAGGCCTATGAGGCTGCAATGCAATTTGGGAGGCTAAACAGATTACTCGCCAATTTTGATGCCTCTCAACTGAAGGAAACTATTCCGGGTTTTCATGATCTTGGGTTACGTTATAAGCAATTTGCCGAAGCTCTTGAGAATACTACTGAATCATTTAAACAAAAAGCTGAACCTGAAATTCAAAAGGCTAAACATTATTCCTTTATTCTTGACTATTTTAATTCATTCAAGAATTCGCGTGATTTCCCCGATAGGGCGATGCATCATGATACCAAAATCAGCAATATGCTGTTCGATAAGGATACTATGAAAGGAATCTGTGTAATTGATCTCGATACAATGATGTCGGGAAAGTTCATCTCTGATCTGGGTGATATGATGCGTACCTATCTCTGTGCATTTTCAGAAAATGAACCGGATACGGATAAGATCTTTATTCGTATCGAATATTTTGAGGCTATTATTAAAGGATATTTGCACGAGATGGGCTCTATTCTGACTGATGTTGAAAAGGATTTGATCCTATTTTCTGGAAAGTACCTGATTTATATGCAGGCAATCAGGTTTTTAAGTGATTATTTGAATGGAAGTATTTATTATCCGATCTCTTATCCGGAGCAAAACCTCGATCGGACAAAAAACCAGTTTAAATTATTGGCTGAATTCTTTGAAAAGGAAAAAATATTGGTAGATATCGTAAATCAATGTTTAAATGACTATAAAAAGGGTGTTTAGGCTATATTTTTCTGAGTTGATTTTTCCTGCGTTTTTTTGCTGATTATGAAATAAGCATGAGCTTGCCTCTCCCAAAATGAATTGAGTCAGTCCGTTCAATCCCGCATTTACGGGATTGAAAAACATTGTAAACTATTGAAAAATTAAATTAGCTGAATTTAATTTTGTTTTTTATATATTTATTTATTGTAAATAAATAAGTAATTTGCAATAACACTTAAAAAATTAAACAACTAAACTATTCATTAATGGAAACCGGTACAGTAAAATTTTTCAACGAGTCCAAAGGATTCGGATTTATTACCCAAGAGGATGGCAAAGAAATTTTTGTTCACGTAAGCGGACTTAAACAGGATATAAGACAAAATGATAAAGTAGAGTTCGATGTTGAAGAAGGCAAAAAAGGCTTAAGCGCAGTTAATGTAAGACTTGCATAAACTTTTACTTCATCCTAATCGGATATTACATCCTAACAAAAAAAGCCGTTCAGATACAAATCTGCACGGCTTTTCTCATTCAAAATCAGACTTAGGCTTTATCAGCATTAAGAAATACAAAGTGATTATCGAATACATCCAGCTTGATTCTACTGTCTTTATCTATTTTCCCTGAAAGAATCTCTTTTGATAATTCATTCAATATTCTCTTCTGAATGACTCTTTTCAATGGACGTGCTCCAAATTGTGGGTCGTAGCCTAACTGTGCCAGCCAGTCGAGTGCTTCTTCTGAAGCTTCAATTTCAATGCCCATCTCGGCGAGTGTGTTCTGAACCCCTTTAAACTGAAGTGTTACAATATCTCTAAGTTCATTCCGGTTAAGCGGAGTAAACATAATCAGTTCATCAATCCGGTTTAAAAACTCGGGTCTGATTGTTTGCTTCAATAATTCGAATAATTCTGACTTTGTTTTCGCGATTACTTCATCCCTGTTTATTTCGTTCAGATCTTTAAAATTATCCTGTATCAGGTGAGATCCAATATTAGAGGTCATAATGATGATTGTGTTCTTGAAATCTACCAAACGGCCTTTATTATCCGTCAACCTGCCATCATCCAATACCTGCAATAGAATATTAAATACATCAGGATGCGCTTTTTCTATTTCATCCAGCAGAATCACTGAATATGGTTTTCTTCTTACCGCTTCTGTTAATTGGCCGCCTTCATCATATCCAACATATCCCGGAGGCGCACCAATTAGTCGTGAAACGGCATGGCGCTCCTGGTATTCACTCATGTCAATCCGGATCATCGCATGCTCATCGTTGAACAGATAATCTGCCAATGCCTTAGCAAGTTCGGTTTTTCCTACACCTGTGGTTCCCAGGAAAATAAATGAGCCAATTGGTTTCCGCTTATCCTGTAATCCGGCACGTGAGCGACGTATTGCATCCGAAATAGCTTCAATCGCTTCATCCTGACCAGCAATACGTTTATGAAGCTCAACTTCCATCTGGAGCAGCTTTTCGCGTTCACTCTGAATCATTTTGGTCACCGGAACACCTGTCCAGCGTGAAACTACGCCAGCAATATCTTCAGAAGTTACTTCTTCCTTCAGCATACGATTATCAACCTGAGTTTCGGCTAATTGTTGCTTTAGTTGTTCCACTTTATCCTGTGCTTCCTTAATCTTACCGTATCTCAATTCCGCAACCTTACCGTAGTCTCCAGCACGTTCTGCCTGATCTGCCTCCAGTTTAAACATCTCAATTTGCTCTCCCTGATTATTAATCGCATCTACAAGATCTTTTTCAGCCTTCCAGCGGGCCTTGAGTGAATCACGTTCACTCGAAAGATTAGCGATCTCCACAGAAAGTTCTTTTACTTTTTTCTCGTCATTTTCTCTCTTGATAGCCTCCCGCTCAATCTCCAACTGCATGATCTTACGATCCAGTTCATCCACTGCTTCAGGTACAGAGTCCATTTCCAAACGAAGTTTTGAAGCAGCTTCGTCCATAAGGTCAATAGCTTTGTCGGGAAGGAAACGGTCTGAAATATAGCGTTGCGATAATTCAACTGCGGCAATTATTGCTTCATCCCTGATTCTTACCTTGTGGTGGGTCTCATATCTCTCCTTCAAACCCCGAAGTATAGAGATCGCATCCTGTGTGTTTGGTTCTTCTACCATTACCTTTTGAAAGCGACGCTCCAGTGCTTTATCCTTCTCGAAATATTTCTGGTATTCGTTCAGAGTAGTTGCTCCGATAGCACGTAATTCACCCCGTGCAAGTGCCGGTTTAAGAATATTTGCAGCATCCATTGCACCTTCCCCGCCTCCCGCGCCTACCAGTGTATGGATTTCATCAATGAAGAGGATAATCTCCCCGTCACTCTGCGTTACTTCCTTGATTACTGCTTTTAAACGTTCTTCAAACTCACCTTTATATTTTGCTCCTGCAATCAGAGCACCCATATCCAGGGAGAAAACAGTCTTGCTTTTCAGATTTTCGGGAACATCACCCTGAATAACTCTAAATGCAATTCCTTCTGCAATCGCAGTTTTTCCAACTCCCGGTTCCCCAATCAGGATCGGATTATTCTTAGTGCGTCGGGAAAGGATCTGAATTACTCTTCTGATCTCTTCGTCACGTCCAATTACCGGATCGAGTTTTCCTGATTCAGCATATTCATTCAGATTACGGGCATATTTATTCAGTGCATTATAAGTAGCTTCTGCATTCTGATCGGTGACTCTTGTATTGCCCCGAAGCTCAAGAATGGCTTTTTTCAGGTCTTTTTGATTTACCCCGGCATCTTTTAAAATTGAACTAACCTTATCACCGGTTTCAAGCAGTCCCAAAAGAACATGCTCCACAGAAACAAATTCATCCTTGAACTCTTTTAAATAGGAAACTGCCTTCTGCAACGCTGAATTGGCTCCTGAAGAAAGGTAAACCTCAGATCCGCTGACTTTTGGGAAACTTTGGATTTGAGCGTCAAGCACTTCAGAAATTCGGATAATATTGACATTTAGCTTTTTCAGAAGGTAGCTGATCACATTCTCATCAACACTTAATAATCCTTTCAGTATGTGTGCAGTTTCAATAGCTTGCTGCTGATTGCCGCCTGCTATTTCGGAAGCCTTCTGAATTGCTTCCTGTGCTTTGATGGTGAAATTGTTTAGATTCATAGTATCAATTTACGCTCAAATTGGTTGCCATGTTGAGATTCCCCTAAGCGAACTGAAAATTTGTCAGTAAGGCTTCAATTTTTACTGACCAAATGTCTGTTAAATAGGAATTTAACCTGATGCATTGTCCTGAGGAAATGCAATCAGCGAGGCATGATAAAGGTCTGTTTTACCGACAGCTAAACAGAAGGAATTAAATTTGTTTATTTAGACAGCACAGCTTTAAGTTGAGCTGCTTCATGATCTACCAGTTTTTGAAGCGGACCGGAAATAATCATTTTCATCATCATATTCAAGTCTGCAGAAATGGTGTATATGGCTTCCGTTTTTCCTTCGCCAAGATCATTTAGAGTCCACTTTAATTCCAGTTCGAATGGTGCAGCCTCTGATGGTTTGACAATAATTTCTTTATCTTTTGTAATGGAAGAAACCTTTAGAGCCAATTTTGCCATATTTTGAATGGTGAAGCGGGCTTCATCTTTTGTTGACGACCAATTGTAAATATTCTCAGGCATAAGCTGCTGATGGTTGTTCAGGTCGGCAAGGAAGTCGAATACTTCATTAACCGGCTTGTTGATAGATACTGTACTTTCAATGTTCGTCATATAATCAGGTTTAGCTTTCTAAGGTATTACCCCAGTTCTGGGGATCTTCACGCCATGTTCTTAACAATTTTAAATCTTCTACTGAAACAAAACTGTGTTCAGCCGCATAATTGATCAAAGCATTGTAATTAGAAAGTGTTAAGAAACGACATTTTGCTTTTTTGAAGTTTTCATCCGCAGCGTCAAAACCATAGTTAAAAATTCCAACCAATCCCGCCACTTCGCATCCAGCTTCCCGCAACGCATGCACAGCCTGTAAACTGCTATTTCCGGTTGAAATTAGATCCTCGACAACAACAACCCTTTGTCCGGGTGAAAATTCACCTTCAATCAGGTTCCCTCTACCATGCTCTTTGGCTTTTGCCCTTACATAAATAAATGGCAAACCCAGTTCCTGTGCTACAAGAACCCCTTGAGGAATACCTGCTGTTGCAACTCCAGCAATTACAGAAACAGATCCGAATTCTTCCTGTATCAAGGAAGAAAGTTTTTGCCGGATGTAGGTTCGGATAGAGGGGTGGGATAACGTGATGCGATTGTCGCAATAAATAGGGGATTTCCATCCCGAAGCCCATGTAAATGGATTGTTGGGTTGTAATTTAATTGCTTTAATTTGTAGCAAAAATTCCGCTACTTTTTGTTCAATCTCACTCTTATTAATCATGGCTCAAATTTATAAAATTTATATCAACGAAGTAGCTTTAATCATCACCGATTCTCAACCTTCAGATATTCAAGACTATCAGGAACTTAAAGTTTCAGAATTTAATTTTTTAAGGTTTTATGTGCAGGCCGCCAAGCTTAACAGTCCTAAAATATTTCTTCTTTTAAGTAAAAATTTTAAGTCACACTTCAGGAAAATTAAGCAATCGATGAGGGTGATAAAGGCTGCTGGTGGACTTGTGAGTAATGAAGAAATGCACTATCTGTTCATTTTTAGAAATGGTAAATGGGATTTACCAAAGGGAAAACTGGATAGAGGAGAAACCAACAGAGAGGCAGCAGTTCGTGAAGTAGAAGAGGAGTGTGGAATCCATATCAACAGCCTGAAAGGTAAAATCGGCAATACGTACCATATTTATGAAATGAATAATGAGCTAATATTAAAGAAAACTTTCTGGTACCGGATGAAAGCTGTAAAACAGAATATATTGATCCCCCAGCTTGAAGAAGGGATCACGGATGTACGATGGCTTGCTCCTGGCGATTTTATGATGATCAGACAGAATACTTATCCTTTAATCAGGGATTTGCTGAATGCTGAGTTCTGATTTTTAGGTATTAATTAAATCAAACGCCTCCTGCGGTATAAATTGCTTCACATCTCCATTATTTCGCATGATATCACGTACGATTGTAGAGCTTATAGATGAATACCCCGGTTTACTGACAATAAAAATACTTTCAATTTCAGGCACAAGTGCATGATTCATTTGTGCAATTGCCTTCTCATATTCAAAATCTGAAACGGTTCGTATGCCTCTGATCATGTGTGAGGCATTGATCTTTTTGCAAAATTCAACTGTAAGTCCTTCGTAAGTCTGAACTTCGACTTTAGGCTCATTAGCGAATACAGCTTTGAGCATTGCTTTTCTGATGTCGATACTGAGGTATGGGGCTTTGGTACTGTTTAAGCCTATGCCGACAATAACTTTATCGAAAAGGGGTAAAGAACGTTTAAGTATATCTACGTGAGCTTTCGTAACCGGGTCGAATGAGCCAGGGAAAAGGGCAATCTTCATAGGAATTTTGTTTTTCCGCCCGGGGCGGATGGATAATTAAAAATGATTTGTATGTAATATGAAAATGTTTTCTGAGCCTTTTGATTAAAGTTAATCATTATTGAATAAAATCCTTTTCATTTTCACTCTGCTTTTCCTTAAAAAAACTGAATGAAGATGAGCCATACTTACGCTGTTCAATATAGCATGGGTGATTATCCAGTTTTTTCATGCTGGGATGTTCAATAATCAGATATCCTTCAGATTTTAAGAGCTTATGATCAAAAATTTTTGATGCAATTATAGTAATCTGAGGGAGGTCATAGGGTGGGTCAGCAAATATCAGGTCATATTTTTCTGTTTCAGATTCCAGGAATTTGAATACATCAGCCTTGAACGGTTTAATAGCAGGAAGTTCGTATTGTTTTATAAGGGTTTTAAGGTAATTAATGCAACCGAAATCACGGTCGACCGAGCAAATATCAGGGACTCCTCTTGATGCAAATTCCAATGAAATATTTCCGGTTCCACTAAAAAGATCTAAAACCTTAATGTTTTCAAAATCAAACTGATTAAAAAGGATATTAAACAGAGCTTCTTTTGCAACATCAGTGGTAGGTCTGACGGGTAGTTTCGCAGGAGGGTTTAAACGCAGGCCTTTTAATTTCCCGCCAATTATTCGCATTCGTTCAAACTAATTAGTGAAAAATAAGTATGAGGATTGACCCTATTGAATAATTCGGGATGATTGACAAGTAGACTGCTATCTGCAAATACCGGAGCTTCAAAATATTTCAGGATTCTTCGATAATATTGATCATCTACTTCTGTCACATCTCCAGATATAATAATTTTTGTACTTTTTACGTCAAGTTCCAAGGAATGAATGGCATTAAGTAAAAAGTAGTTGAATTCATCCGGATTGATACAGTCGAGAATATTATACAAAACAAGTTCAGATTTCTTCAGACAAGCGATCTGAATGTGATCAATATGGAAATCGATAAATAAGCAGATGCCATTTCTGTCAGGATTGGTTTTTTTTATTCCTTCAACAAATGAACTAGCCTGACTATAGACACGCGGTTTCTGGAAAATATGGTTTAGCGCACTATTGAAATTCGAATCAATAGCGAAAACGTTCCTGATTTTTGAGGTTCTGATTCTGTTTGTGAAAATCAAATCTGATGCCGAAGAGTTGATGAATTTTGCATATTCCTGCTTACTCTCACTCTCATATAATTCTTCTGGAATGAACGTGAATTTAAAGGAATCGAAAGATATCCGAATTTTATTGTAAGGGTATTTAAATTCATGTTTAGTTTCAGGAAGTGTCTCAATAGCAAGCATCAGATCAGTTAGATTACTAATCTCTGGGAATTTATATTCTGCCAATGCCTTAAGTTCATCTCTAACCTTATCGATAATGGCGTATTGAAGTTTTCCGATACCAATATGGATCAAAAGATCGCACTTGGCTGCCGTTTGAGATTGTAGGCTGTTGTCAACTAACTGAAGTAATTTGATCATCAACAACAAAAATATAGTTTCTCTGCAATATTTTACACAAACAACTGATTTACCACAAATATTTTCAATCCAAGTTCTGCTTTAGAAAAAAAATAGGTTCATTATTTGCAATTTGCAGGAATGTATATCCGGGATCTTATCGAGCAAAATTTTGGCAATATACCTACCGCCCAACAGTTAGAGGTTTTTGCGATGCTGGAGATATTTCTTAATTCAGCAAAGGCTGATGAATGCTTCATTCTAAAAGGCTATGCGGGAACCGGTAAAACTACTTTGATCAGTGCACTGGTTAAGGTACTTCCTAAGATGAAGTTAAAATCTGTTTTACTCGCACCAACTGGTCGTGCAGCCAAAGTAATCAGTAATTATTCGGGTAAAAAAGCTTTTACTATTCATAAGAAAATATACCGTAAAAAGGTTGCCGCAAGTCCGGAAATGAATTTTATTCTGGGCGATAATATAATGGAGAATACCTTATTTATAGTTGATGAAGCTTCAATGATTTCTGATCAGGTGCACGATTACAGTCGCCAAAGCCTGTTACAGGATCTAATTTCCTACGTTTACAATGGTAGAAACTGTAAGCTGATGCTGGTAGGGGATACAGCACAATTGCCTCCGGTTGGATCGGCGATAAGTCCGGCACTGAATAAACAATTTGTTTCCGATCAGTTTCGCTTGAGTGTTTTTACTTATGAATTGACTGATGTAGTCCGTCAGGAAAAGGAATCCGGAATTTTGTTTAATGCGACGCAACTCCGTGAGTTGATACGAAAGGGGAGGGAAGACTTCCCTGAATTTAAGATCAGGGGATATAAAGATATTTTCAGAATGACTGGAGAACGTCTTGTTGAAGGTCTGAATTACGCCTATGATAAGTATGGAATGGAAAATACCATCGTGATCTGTCGCTCCAATAAAAATGCGAATGCCTATAATCAAAACATCCGTAACCGGATTCTGTACCGGGAAGAAGAATTGACTGGTGGCGACCATATTATGGTTGTTCGTAATAATTATTTCTGGTTGAAGCCAGAAGATAACAGCGGTAATTTTATTGCAAACGGAGATATTGCAAGGATAAGGAAGGTGAGAAGAATTGAAGATCAATATGGTTTTCGTTTTGCAGATCTTGTTATTGAGTTGCTTGATTTTCCAGATGAGGAACCACTCAGCTGCAAAGTGATGCTGGATACCTTATATTCTGAAACACCAAGCCTTTCGAATGCCGACAATAAGCGATTTTATGAAGCGGTATTGCAGGATTACATGCACATTGAAAATAAGAAATTCAGAATGGAGGAACTAAAGAAAGATCCTTATTATAATGCCTTGCAGATAAAATTTGCCTTTGCAGTGACCTGTCATAAGGCTCAGGGTGGACAATGGCCTGCCGTTTTTATTGATCAGGGCTATCTTACTGATGAAATGCTGAATACAGAATTTTTAAGATGGCTATATACCGGGCTTACCCGATCAAATAAGGAGCTATTTCTGGTCAACTTTAGTGATCAGTTTTTTATAGAGAATACTAACTCTATACAATGATTTAGTGCTATTCATTCTTTTTAAAAAGAAAATAGGTGGAGATATTCATTGACTTTAGATATGAAAGCAAAACATTAATGAACATAATTATTCCAAGCATTTCACAACTTTCTTCGAAGGTGGTCACTAAGTTATACATCAGATCTTTAGGACTTTGCTCCAGACTGATAAATATTTTGGCACTTATAATTTCCAGACCAATAGCCCCACTTAAAAAAATCAAGCAAGAGTAAAAGAAGCCTTTAATATAAGGTCTGGGCAAGGCTTTTAGAAACTGATAGTAGTATAAGGAAAAGCCTGCCATAAAAATTAATCCTAAAATTACCCAGGGAAACCTCATGTAACCGCTAAACTGATAAGTCCGAATCAGAGGATCGATGGCCATTTCGTGAAATGCTGCAATTTCATCGATCGATAAGAGTATAAACAGAATTGAAAGTATCTTCCAGTGCATAGTAAATGGATCATTTATCTTTGACTTCAAATTTGTAATTAAGCCTAATAAAAGACCCGCAAAAAGCAGGTTAATTGCTGAGAAGTACGTAGGTATGCTTTCTTCATGATCAAAGAAGAATTTTTTTAAACCATAAAAATTGGTATGTCCCCATTCAGTTAAAATGACTACTATAAAATTGAATACAAGTTGAATTAGAAAGGCGTAGTATAGGAATTTTTTAATTTTTTGGGTGTCAATATAGATATGGTTACTTAGATGGGCTACCTGCTCCATACGCTTATCGCTTTCATCATTTTTATCCTGAATCAACATAATATGGTATTTTATATTCCCTGATTTAAACAGGAGAATTTCAAATTGTTTAAAGATTATTAATTGTAGATCAATGACACTCTAAATTATGTCATTTAGCTTTTTGCAATATTTCTAATTTAGATAAATATTTTCTTTTTACGGTAATGATGATTTTGATGTGAAAGCTGATTTAGCTTCTCCAACAGAACTTATCTTTTATTTTTTTAATAATTCGTTTTGAAGCAGACTTTTCAATTCACTTAATTTTGCCGGACTGGAAGCTGCGAGATTATATCTTTCAAAGGGATCTCTGCTTAGATCGTAAAGTTGTTCTGCTTCGTCGTTGCCGTATTCGATATCGACCTGAAAATTGTATGCCGGACCTTTATTCGGTTTGATATACTTCCAATTCCCTTGTACAATACTTAATGTACCCGACTGTTCGATAACATGTGATCTTCCGTTAGTATCAGAGCCAAGCCATGTTTTTAGCTGATTCTGACTGTCTGAAGCTGAAGCCAGATCATATTTTTGATTTGTTAAACCTGCCATTGTTGCCAAAAAATCAACCTGCGATACCAAAGCACTTGAGCTTTCGTCTGCTTTTACCGAAGGGTGTCTGATAATAAATGGCACCCGGGTTCCAGCTTCAAAAGCACTGTATTTGCCTCCCCTTAATCCTGCTGAAGGTTTATGTTTTCCAATGTTTTCTGTTGAACCATCATGGTATCCATCATCCACAACTGGTCCGTTATCACTTGTCAGAATAACCATTGTATTTGAACTCAATTGTAGCGAATCAAGTAGTTTCATAAGTTGCCCAACAGAATCATCAAACTGTAAAATGGCATCACCCCGGTTTCCCATACCACTTTTGCCAAGGAATCTGGAATTAGGAACTCTCGGAACATGAATGTCATGAGTAGAGAAAAACAGGAAGAACGGATTTTTGCTGTTCTTTGAAATAAATTCTTTCGCTTTGTCTGTAATTCGTTGAGCAATATCTTCATCCTTCCAGAGGGCACTCGTTCCGCCAGTCATGTAACCGATGCGGCCAATACCATCTACAATAGTGTTATCATGTCCATCCGAATGTTTCATTCTAAGTAGCTCAGGATTTTCTTTCCCGGTTGGCCAATTGCCTATTTTGTTTACATAATTTACCTGAATTGGGTCCCTGGGATCAAGATTTATCACACGATCATTTTCAACATATACACAAGGAACCCGGTCGCCAGTTGCCGGGATCAGAAATGCATAATTGAATCCAATGTCTAAAGGCCCATTTGTAATTTTATCATTCCAGTTAGGGCCTTCCGAACCGCCAAGGCCCAGATGCCATTTACCTACAACTGCCGACTGATATCCTGCCTTACCAAAGACAGAAGCTACGCTTTGCTGCCCGCCCTTAATTAATGCCGAAGCATTTCCCTGAGCTATTCCGGTATCGTTTCGGCGAAATGCATAGCGGCCTGTTAACAAGGAATATCGGGATGGAGTACAGGTTGCTGAAGTACTGTAGCTCCGGGTGAATCTTGTCCCTTGTTTAGCTAATTTGTCAATATTAGGTGTTTTTATGGCTTTTGCACCATAGCAGCTAAGGTCACCATAACCCAGGTCGTCGGCATAAATCAAGACTACATTTGGCTTCTGTGCGAATGATTCTGCAAGCAGAATCAGAAATAAAATTAAAAAGCAATACTTCATGTTTTGTATTAAGAATTGGGTCTAAAATGTGTTAGTTTCTGATAATTTTTGGGTCAATAAATTCCCAGTCAAGTATATGTGGATGAATATGCTCCCGTTTTACAATAGCATTCATCTTTTCAATGATCTGAGGATTTTTACCTGCAAGATCATAGCGCTCATTTTGGTCGGAGGCAAGATCAAAAAGCTCCCATTGTACTTTTGGGTTCTTCCTTACATTCCTTTTCACCCCTTTCCAATTCCCGATTCTGACAGCCAGTTGTCCTCCGTTTTCTGGATATTCAAAATAAAGGAATTCGTGTTTTGTTTGTGCTGTTGGTTGACCCATTAATTCAGGAAGCAAGGATTTACCATCAGTTCCTGTAAGTTTTGAGCCGGTTAATTCAGCCAGAGTAGGCATAATATCATATTGAATAGAAACATGATCACTCACAGTATTGGCTTGGATATGATTTGGCCATCTGGCAATGAATGGTACCCGGATTCCGCCTTCATAAAGGTCCATTTTTAATCCACGTAAACCTGAAACACTGTTAAAAAATTTTGTGTCTACACCCGCCGAGAAAGTGGCTCCATTATCACTTGAAAACATAATGATCGTGTTCTCATCCAGCCCAAGTTTTTTTATCCTATCCATGATAATCCCAACCTGCTCATCCAGATAAGTTATCATTGCAGCATAGGTTGAAAGTGGATACTTATTTGGAGCATATCCATTTTCACCGTAATAAGGCTTTTCGTCAAACTGTCCGATATATTTCCTGACATTTTCTTCGGGAGCCTGCAAAGCCAGGTGCGGTAGGGTATAAGGCAGGTATAAAAAGAAAGGTTCCTTTTTATTCTTTTCAATAAAGCTAAGTGCTTTCTGAGTAAATTTTGCAGGTGCATAATCTTTGCCTCTGAACTTTTCAAAATCTGCGTCTGTTGCAGTTTTAGGATCAATTTTTCCATGAACACTGAAGACATGATTGTTCAAAGCATCCCATTTATCGTTCTCCCAAAGATGGGTAGGGTAAAAGTTATGCGCTTGTTTCTGATCCAGTACTCCATAATAATAATCGAAGCCATGGTTCAGCGGACCACCTGTGGTGCCGGTTACTCCCATTCCCCATTTTCCAACAAGACCTGTTTGGTAGCCTCTTTCTTTTAGCATCCTGGCAATTGTGTAGGCACCCTCATGTAAGGGCATTTGTCCGCCCTCCAGGCTGTCAGCAAAACCACCCAGTTCATAATTCCCTCTGATGTAAGAGTGTCCTGAATGTTTGCCTGTCATCAGGATACTCCTGGATGGTGCACAAACCGGTGCTCCGCTGTAATGCTGGGTAAAACGCATTCCCTCCTTTGCCATACGGTCAAGATGAGGGGTTTTTATTTTTGTTTGACCATAACTTCCTAGCTCTCCATAACCAAGGTCATCAGCATAGATGTAAATGATGTTCGGTTTTGATTTTTGTTCCTGAGTTATCGCGAGCAAAGGAATAAGGAAAAATAAAACAAGCAGGACTGATGTTTTACTATAATATTTAAGAGAATTTCCAGACACAGTGGATTGTTTAGGCATCAAAATTTAATCCAATATAGAAAAAATGCCAGCACTATTTCAGTCAAATTTATTCATGAATTAAAGAAAAATCAGCTCCAAATTTAATTCACGCATTTTTAGCCTGTTAGAGCCATCATTTAGTTTTATTATTTAATTTAGTCATATGCTTAAGACCAGATACTCCCTTCTAATTGCTTTGCTATCAATTATTTCGATGCAGGCCTTTTCCCAGCAGAAAAAAAGGAATATCATTGTATTTCTCGTTGATGATATGGGCTGGCAGGATACTTCAGTTCCATTTTGGTTTAAACCAACCGGTTTGAATGCGATCTATCGTACCCCAAATATGGAGCGACTTGCTAAACGTGGGATGAAATTCAGTAATGCCTATGCCAATTCAGTATGTACACCAACCCGGGTTAGTCTGGTAACCGGAATGAATGTTGCAAGGCATGGTGTTACCAACTGGACTAATGTAAAGAAGAATACGCCTACTGATTATCCTGACAGTGTGTTGGTGCCTCCGGTTTGGAACCATAACGGACTCGCATTGGGTGAGGGGATTAACAATACCATTGTAGCTACACCGCTACCTGTGTTATTGAAGCAGGCAGGCTATTTCAATATACATTGCGGAAAGGCCCATTTTGCACCCTATGGCACGCAAGCATCAGATCCTTTGAAAATTGGTTTTGATGTGAATATAGCCGGGACTGCAGCCGGTCATCCGGGAAGCTTTCTGGCTGAAGATCGCTATCGAAATAATCCGAATGACACTATCTGGGGCGTCAGGGGATTAGATAAATATGCAGATCAGGGATTAAATCTTACTGAGGCTCTAACCAGAGAGGCCATTGCTACCATAGCATCAAATAAGAAAAATAAAAAGCCCTTCTTTCTGTACATGTCGCATTATGCGGTGCATTTGCCATTCAGTAAAGACAAACGTTTTTATCAGCACTATATCGATAAGGGATTGTCAGATACCGAAGCCCGGTATGCAGCCTTAATTGAAGGCATGGATAAAAGTTTAGGTGATCTGATGGACTATCTGGATAAAGAAGGAATATCTGATGATACCTATATTTTATTTCTTTCGGATAATGGTGGATTAACAACTACCCCGAACAGGGGTGGATTGGCACATACTCAAAATTTGCCATTAAAAATGGGCAAAGGATCATTGTACGAAGGTGGAATTCGTATTCCGATGATCGCAGCTGGCCCGGGAATAACCAAAGCCAGTACGAACAATCAATATGTAGGAATTGATGATATCTTTCCAACCGTTTTGGAATTAGCCGGTTTGAAAAAGTACAACACCATACAGCAAGTTGACGGAAAAAGTATCAGCCCTTTTTTGTTTGATTCAAATAAAACAGATGATGAAAAGGTTCTTTTATGGCATTATCCGAATAATTGGACAACCATCAATTTGAAAGGTATATCCTGGGCTTCTGCTATTCGCAAAGGGAAATGGAAAATGCTTTATTTCCACAAGGCAGCTAAGCTGGAGCTTTATGACTTGCAGGCCGATATCGGTGAGAAGAATGATCTTTCAACATTGCAAGCTGAAAAGTTGAAGGAGATGGCCGGACTTCTGACCACTGAGCTTAAAAATAGGGGAGCTGAGATGCCAACTTACAAAAAAACCGGGAAGCAAATTCCCTGGCCTGACGAATTGTACAAACAGATTGCAGATTCATTGAAACTAAAGCAAGTTATTCAGCCTCCCGGGAAGCAAAATACTGCTTCAGTTAATTTTATTCCGGCATCC
>CAYHGN010000036.1:22351-28708 GCA_964356005.1 uncultured Sphingobacterium sp. | reverse complement strand
ACTATTAAACCATCCGATCAGATCAATTTCGGACTAATTGGCTGCAAAGGCATGGGCTGGTCGAATATGAATGCACACCTCAAACTCCCTCAGGTGAATTGCATTGCACTGGCAGATGTAGATCAAAATGTGCTTGACCAGCGTACAGAAGATGTATTTAAACTCCGCGGCAAGCGACCAAAGCAATACAGGGATTATCGCAAATTATTGGAAGACCCCACCATTGATGTAGTCATCATCGGCACCCCGGATCACTGGCATTGCCTGAACATGGTCGATGCCGTTTCGGCCGGCAAACATGTATACGTTGAAAAACCGATAGCCAATACCATTGAAGAATGTCAGATCATGGTGAAAGCGCAGCAGCGATATGGCAAAATTGTGCAGGTGGGACAATGGCAGCGTTCAGGATCTCAATATGCTGAAGCCATCGACTATGTAAAATCAGGAAAGCTGGGTCAGATCAGGCTGGTAAAATGCTGGGCTTATCAGGGCTGGATGAAACCCGTCCCTAAACTGGCTAACAGTCAGGCACCGGTGGGAGTTGACTATACCATGTGGCTGGGTCCGGCACCAAAACGCGATTTCAATCAAAACCGGTTTCACTTTAATTTCAGATGGTTTTGGGATTACGCCGGCGGTTTAATGACCGACTGGGGCGTACATGAGATCGATATTGCCTTATTTGCAATGGGAGTTCAGGCACCAAAATCAGTTATGGCTTCAGGTGGAAAATTTGCCTATCCTGATGATGCTTCTGAAACCCCGGACACCCTTCAAACCGTTTATGAATACGATGGATTTAACATGCTCTGGGAACATGCTACGGGCATAGATGGCGGCAACTATGGTTCTACTGAAGGCATTGCATTCATTGGGAATAACGCAACTCTGGTAGTCAACCGTGGCGGCTGGAAAGTAATTCCTGAAACAGAAAACAAGGATGGCCAACGAGTTAACAAGGTTGAGGAAGTAGCACATCGCAAACCTGAACGGAACGCGCATGAAGCACATGCCATTAATTTTGTTGATGCCATTACAAATAATGATGTCACACGCTTAAAATGTGGAATTCAAACCGGAAGTATTGCAGCAATCAATGCACAAATGGGGAATATTGCTTATAAAACTGGCAAGAAAGTATATTGGAATGCTGCAAAAAATGAATTTACGGATGCTGATGCCAATCAATTAATGAAAGCACGGTATTATAATGGATGGCAGGTTCCGAAGGTTTGATAAGGATTAGGATGGTGGGATTAAGATTAAAGGATTATAGGATGGTAGGATTAGGGTAGTAGGATTATAGGATTATAGGATGGTAGGATTAGGGTAGTAGGATTATAGGATTATAGGATGGTAGGATTAGGGTTGTAGGATGAAAGGATTATAGGATGGTAGGATTAGGGTTGTAGGATGAAAGGATTATAGGATTATAGGATTAAATCATCTTCCGTCAGAATCGATTTAATTATCTGTTAGTTAAATATTTATATTATTACACAGTTAATTGAGCACTCTTTAATCCTATAATCTTACAATCCTAAAAATCCTAATTCAGACAATATCCTATAATCCTATAATCCTATAATCCTACAAATCCTAATTCAGACAATATCCTATAATCCTCTAATCCTACAAATCCTAATTCAGACAACATCCTATAATCCTCTAATCCTACAAATCCTAATTCAGACGGTAATTATTGTAATAATATTATTCAAATTCATTATTACAAACTACCTTATCTATATTTGTTAAAAACCCATAAACATGAAAAAACTATTTGTTCTATTATTAATGACAGGCCTTTTCAGTGGATTCACTGCATGTGCACAAAGGCCAAGCCCGGCGGCTAAAGTTTCTGAAACTACAAGCGCAGGTGTAAAAATCAGTATTGATTACAGTCAGCCGGGAGTAAAAGGCCGTACCATTGGTAAAGAAATTGCCACCTATGGTAAAGTTTGGCGTACCGGTGCCAATGAGGCAACAGTTTTTGAAGTTAGTAAAGCTGTAAAGGTTGAAGGTAAATCTCTTGCGGCAGGAAAATACAGTCTGTACACTATTCCAGGCGAAAACCAATGGACTGTTATGATCAACAAGTCCTGGAATCAGTCGGGTACAGAATACGATCAGGCACAAGATGCAATGCGTTTTACTGTAAAACCTGTTAAATCAGCAAGCTTTACTGAGCGTATGACTTTTAAGATTGAAAAATCTGGTCTTGTTTCATTGATCTGGGGAGACCATCAGGTCAATTTCAATGTGAAATAAATTCTATGAAGCCCTTTTTCTGAACCTGAAAATCTTTTGGTATAGGAGAAGGGCTTTTTTTTACCTAACAAGAGTAACATATCCTGACCGGGAATAAGGTTTCGAATTCTTGATTCCTTCAAAGACCCAGTAATATACTCCGGTAGGAACCTGTATACTTTCCCTAATTCCGGTCCAGTAATTTTCGATATCAGAAGTAGTAAAAACCACATCCCCCCAGCGGTTAAATATTCTGAAACTGTTAACTTTTATTTCTTCATTCAGCAATACGGTTAATTCGTCATTAACCTTATCTCCATTGGGGGTGAAAATATTCGGTATTGCCATTTCGGGCACGAATATCTCAACTGGTGCCGGGGTAACACTGACACATCCTCCATTACTGGTAGATTTAATATAATAAATCCCGCTTTTAAATATTCTTTCGGGATTACGCAGCGGTATAGTAGTTTCACTATCCATCCAATAGCTATAACTAAGATCGGGCGCTGGAGTATATGCCGTCGTTAAATCAATTGTTTGGGGGTAATCTGCCTGCAGTACCCGATTTAAGCTAACCCTGGGCACAACTATAATATTAACCAGGGCAGGCTTAATCCTGATACAACCCGAAGAACTCATCCCTTTGACATAATACACCCCACTCACACTAACTCTGTCAGGATCGGGCAATGGTATAGTTGCCTGGCTGTTCCTCCAGTAAGTGTAAGTCAGGTCGGAACTGTTTCCAACTTTTAATGAAATATCTGTTAAGTCAACACTAATACATCTTGGGACAGGATCACTGATATTCATGTCCATTCCATTTATAACAGTGTAAAGTGTTTGGGTACATCCCAGTCCCGGATACGGAACAAGCTCAATACCAATTTTTGTACCCACAGGAGGCACAGGTGAGATTACCAGACTATCGCTCTGACCCAGATCTTCCTTCGTTTCTGCATTAAACCAGCGGTAGCCAAAAAATCCGGAAAGTGCTTTCAGGGTAATCGAATTGGTTTCCGGACAAGTTATATTTCCTGTGACCGGGATAGAGCAATTCTCATTGAAATCGATGTAGGCATACCCAAAATGACCTCCTCTGGAGCAATCAAAAGCAGTAAATTCCAGACGAATGGTACGACCGCGGTAGCTTGACAAATTAACGAGCACCGGTGCCCAATCTTTGTATAATACCCTCGAATCCCTTTTAGAAGGCTCAAATCCGGGCAAGCCCCCCGACGATACAAATTCAAAGGATCCACAGTCGGTTGAACTATCTGACAGAGGGTCAAAAACCCGGGCAGTAAATTTAGGTTGTTCATCGGGTTCATGTCCCGGATTCTGAAACACTACGGCATAGCTGAATATAATCGAATAAGATTCTACATTAGAGGGGACATTGATGGTATAGCTAATACGATCTACTCCCCTGCCAGTCAGATCATTTCCCAACTGAACCACATAATCGCTACCATTGGGTGCGTCAAGAGAGAATTCTCCATACGTATCCTTACCTGTGCCTTTTCTATAGAGTGAGTGTTGTCCGGGGATTGGGCCAGAAAAATTTAAGGATATCCTTGGTGGTCTTACCGCATTGGGAAATCGTTCGCCGGTTCCTGAAATTTCACCGATGTAACATTCCCAGTTTTGAAAACTGCCATTCTCAAAACCTATGTTCTGCGGACATTCTGTAACTAACTGAGCATTACTGCGAGCTGCAGCAAAGCACAATAAGAAAAGCAACAGTAGCCTCCGAAACATAGTAAACCATTTAAAAGCATCGATGAACGAATTGCCGGAACAGCACCGGAAATAAACATTTAATTTAAGAAGATTATTTTATCCTTTAAGATCTAATTATCAATATAATATATACTGAAAAAAGAGTGATATGGTTGTGCTCTGTGAATATTTTTTTAAAAGAACAGGAAGAGAGGAACGCTTAAGGCTTAATCAGGCATTAAGATAGTCAAACATAAGTGCAGCTGCCCTCGCTGATGCACCCGGCCCACCCATACGAATAGCCAATTCATCATAATTGATCAGTATTTCGGTGCGATGAAGCGGATCATTCAGGATCAAATCAAGTTCATCCCCGATTATCTTGCCGGTACATTCTTCCTGGATCAGTTCCTTAACCACTTTTTGATCCATAACCAGATTGACCAGGGAAATATATTTAATCTTAACCAGCATACGGGCGATTGCAATCGATATCGGATTACCTTTATAAACAACCACCTGTGGGATTTTTAGAAGAGCTGTTTCGAGAGTGGCAGTGCCGGAAGTTACAATGGCTGCCTTTGAGTTAAGCAGCAGATTATAGGTTGCATTAAAAATGACATCCATTTTTCTGCCTTCTAGATAACCTGAATAATCTTGTTCATTAAAAGATGGAGCACCGGCAATTACAAACTGATATTCCGGAAAGCGATCTGCTGTTTTGACCATCTCTGGTAAGACTCTTTCAAGTTCCTGCTTTCTGCTTCCGGGGAGGAGCGCTATAATTGGCCTGACATCCAAATTATGAGTAATCTTAAATAATTCATCCGGAGTATTGGAGGCTATTGCATCCAATATCGGATTACCGACATAATCGACCTCCATTCCCCATTTTTTATAGAAGTTTACCTCAAAAGGCAGGATACAGAACATGCGATCGACTAATTTCTTAATCTTCAAAACCCGCTTCTGATTCCATGCCCAAACTTTCGGAGAAATGTAATAAAAGACTTTGAAACCTTTGTTCTTAGCAAAATCGGCGATCTTCATATTGAAGCCGGGGAAGTCAATCAGAATGACCACATCGGGCTGAAAACTGAGAATTTCCTGCCTGGCCGTTTTAATGTTTTTAAAAATTGAATTCAGGTTGGCTACCACTTCGACAAAACCCATAAAAGCCATTTCAGAATAATGCATAGCCAATCCGGGAGAAACAGCCATCATCAAATCGCCGCCAAAGTACCTGAATTCCGCTTCGGGATCTTTGATTTTCAGCGCTTTCATCAGGTTAGATCCATGCAAATCCCCCGAGGCTTCACCGGCAATTATGTAATATTTCATGGATCAATAAATATCAATAGAAAACCAAAGGAATTTAATTTCAATATATTTAGCTAATTGATTTATGCACGGGCTTTGTTCTAATACGAATTCTAATCTCATATCTCATATCTCATATCTCACATCCCCAAAGCCCAAGAATTGAGAATCGGAATAGCATGATGTGCAGTCATATCAAACTGCACAGGAACAACTGATACGAAGCCATTGTCAAGTGCCCATACATCGGTATCTTCACCATGATCATTATTTTGAAATACTCCGGTCAGCCAGTAATAACTCCGTCTGTTCGGATCGGTACGCTCATCAAACTCTTCAGCCCATTTAGCATTTGCCTGCCTGCATATTTTAATTCCTTTAATGGCCGGACCTTTGGGGAAATTAACATTCAATAAAGTCCCTAAACCAAGACCATGCTCCAAAACCTGATTGGTAATCTTCTCAACATATTTTTTGCAATAGCTGAAGTCAGCATCATGGCCAAAATCGTCGAGCGAGAAACCGATGGATGGAATACTTTCAATTGCACCTTCAACAGCTGCCGACATCGTTCCGGAGTAGAGAATATTGATTGAATTATTCAAGCCATGATTAATTCCGGACACACATAGATCAGGTTTTTTACCTTTAAAAACCTTATTAACTGCCAGTTTTACACAATCAACGGGAGTTCCGGAGCATTTATACATCTCAACACCTTCGTACAATTCCACTTTATCCAAACGCAATGGTTTGGCTATGGTAATTGCGTGACCTGTACCCGATTGTGGCCCATCGGGAGCCACTACCACAACATTTCCAATGCCTTGCATTACTTCAATCAGAGCCTTTATGCCAGGAGCTGTAATTCCGTCGTCGTTTACGACAAGTATAGTGGGTTTAGTTTTTTTCATCAAGGCGAAATTACGAAATTTTCCCTTCCATGGGAAAGTGATTGATTGATAGGAATACCGGCAATTGGTGGGTGATAAAACTACGATTGGTTTTCCTGTGCTTGGTATTATCACCGACCACAGTATCCTACCACCTGGTATGGTG
>CAYHGN010000036.1:0-22251 GCA_964356005.1 uncultured Sphingobacterium sp. | reverse complement strand
ATCACCGACCACAGTATCCTACCACCTGGTATGGTGAGAACACCAACCAGAGGGAGGTGTGAGGGAATGAAATTTTCCTGTGGTTGGTATTATCACCAACCACAGTATCCTACCACCTGGTATGGTGAGAACACCAACCAGAGGGAAGTGTGAGGGAATGAAATTTTCCTGTGCTTGGTATTATCACCAACCACAGTATCCTACCACCTGGTATGGTGAGAACACCAACCAGAGGGAAGTGTGAGGGAACGCAACTTTCCTGTGGTTGGTGTTATCACCTACCACCTGCTGCCCTTAACTACATACCAGCAGCGCCATTCTTGATCTCTTCGACAACAGAAGGATCAAGTAGGGTTGAAGTATCTCCAAGGTTTGAAGTTTCACCTTCGGCAATTTTTCTAAGGATTCTGCGCATGATTTTACCCGATCTTGTTTTCGGCAGACCCAACACAAACTGAACTTTATCAGGTTTAGCAATCGCCCCAATGATACGGGCAACAGTTTGAAGGATATCTCTTCTGGTCAGTTCATGATCGTGCGTAGAGGTTCCAAGTATTACATAAGCATAAATTCCCTGTCCTTTGATATCATGAGGATAACCCACAACAGCACTTTCTACAACATCCGCATGCATGTTAATGGCATTTTCAACTTCTGCAGTCCCGATACGGTGACCGGACACATTGATTACATCATCAACGCGGCCTGTGATGCGGTAGTATCCATCCTCGTCTCTCAAACAACCGTCACCGGTAAAATACATATTCTTGTAAGTAGAGAAGTAAGTGAGACGGCAGCGTTCATGGTCGCCATAGGTTGTACGGATAATTCCGGGCCAAGGGAACTTGATACATAAGTTTCCGCTCACCTCATTACCTGTTAATTCAACACCTTGTTCATCAACCAGGCATGGCTGAACTCCTGGTAAAGGAAGTGTAGCATAACCTGGCTTTGTTGGGGTAATACCGGCGATTGGAGAGATCATAATACCGCTATTTTCGGTTTGCCACCAGGTATCAACAATCGGGCATTTCCCTTTTCCGATCTTATCATTGTACCAGTGCCATGCTTCCTCGTTGATTGGCTCACCCACTGAACCAAGCTTGGTCAGTGAGCTCAGATCTTTCCCTTTTAATGGTTCCTCACCAAAACTCATCAGCGAGCGGATTGCAGTTGGAGCTGTGTAAAGGATATTTACTTTGTATTTGTCTACGATATCCCAAAAACGACCGGCATCAGGCCAGGTTGGTACACCTTCAAACATCAGGGTTGTTGCCCCTTGTGATAATGGTCCGTAAACTATGTAAGAGTGGCCGGTAATCCAGCCAATATCTGCAGTACAAAAATGGACTTCGCCGGGCTGATACTGGAATACGGTTCTGAATGTATATCCGGTATAAACCATATAACCACCGCAGGTGTGAACAACACCTTTTGGTTTACCGGTTGAACCGGAAGTGTATAAAATGAACAATGGATCTTCAGCGTCCATTGGCTCTGCCGGACATTCCGGATTTCCCTGAGTTTCTACCTTTTTAATTTCATCTTCCCACCATACATCACGCCCTTTAATCATTGATACCGGAGTACGGGTACGTGTTAAAACAATTATTCTCTGAACAGATGTGCACTGAACAATTGCGTCATCAATAATATTTTTAAGAGGAATATCCTTATTTCCTCTGAATCCACCATCAGCGGTTATGACCAGATTGCATTGGGCATCATTGATACGGTCAGCAATTGACTGAGCAGAAAATCCTCCGAATACTACTGAATGAATCGCACCAATCCTTGCACAGGCCATTACAGCGATAGCAAGTTCAGGAACCATAGGCATGTAAATACAAATACGGTCACCTTTTTTCGCCCCATTGTTTTTGAGAGCATTGGCAAATTGAACGACTTTAAAATGCAGTTCTTTATAAGTAAATGATCTGTAATGTTCTTCAGGATCATTCGGTTCCCAAAGCATGGCTATTTTATCAGCACTATTCTCAAGATGACGGTCCAGACAATTCTCCGTTATGTTTAATTTCGCGCCACTAAACCATTTCACATTAGGCTCAGTAAAGTTCCAATCCAGAACGCTGTCCCATTTTTTCTGCCAGTAAAAGGTTTCGGCTACCTCAGCCCAAAAATTCTCGGGTTCTGCCACACTGTAGTCATAAACGCGTTTGTAATCGTCAAAGGAATTAATACGAAGATTCATTTTTTTATTGTTGTTCGGTAAATTAAATATCAGAGTACAATTATATCATATTCAGACCTGTTAGCCTAATATAGATGTAAAAAAATTACATAAATATCGGCTGCCAGCATGCTTTTAAAAGGAATATCCAAATTTATTGATAAAGTATTGCGTATCTAATTTTTTCTCCCGATATTTGCAAACCCTTTACAGAATTGAATTTAAATAATAGATACAATATAGTCATGTCGAGAATTTGTGATTTAACAGGAAAGATGGCGATGAATGGTTTCAACGTTTCTAACTCAAACGTGAAAACCAAGCGTAAATTTTATCCTAACCTGCATGTAAAAAAGTTTTACATTCCAGAAGAAGACAGATGGATCACGTTGAAAGTTTCTACTTCAGCGATCAAAACCATCAGTAAAAACGGCATCACAGCCGTAATTAACAAATTCCTCAAAAAAGGATACATATAAAAAAATAATACAATGGCTAAGAAAGGCAACAGAGTTCAGGTTATTTTAGAATGTACCGAGCATAAAGAAAGTGGCATGGCTGGAATGTCTCGTTACGTTACCACCAAGAATAAAAAGAACACTACAGAGCGTTTGGAATTGAAGAAATTCAATCCTGTTCTAAGAAAAGTAACTGTTCATAAAGAAATCAAGTAATAAGTAATAAGTAATAAGTATAGTATAACTTAAAACCTACAAATAAAACTTACAACTTAAAACCTACAACTTACAAACAAATAACATACAGAAATGGCAAAGAAAGTAGTTGCAACCCTGAAAACAGGTGCTGGTAAAGAATATTCCAAGGTTATCACAATGAACAAGTCACCAAAAACCGGTGCTTACTCATTCAAAGAAATTATCGTTCATAACGATCACGTGAAAGACGCTATTGCAGGAATTAATCCTTCTAAGTAATATTCACATTGCATAAACAGAAGCCGCCCGCGTATAATCGTCGGGTGGCTTTTTTCATTATATAATTGTTATCCGCCCCGGCAGATTTCTTAAATTTGGCAAATGGGATTATTTGATTTTTTCAAGAAGAAAGAAAGCAACATACAGGAACAGGTAGAACTGGACAAAAGCCTGGAGAAGACTAAAGAAGGCCTTTTCGCAAAAATCACGAAAGCTGTTGTCGGAAAAACGACTGTTGATGATGATGTCCTCGATGAACTCGAAGAAATTCTGGTTAATTCGGATGTAGGTGTTCAAACGACCTTAAAGATCATTGACCGAATCCAGGCCCGTGTAGCCCGCGATAAATACATCAATACTTCAGAACTTAACGAAATTTTACGTTCTGAAATCCAAAGCCTTTTATCAGAAAACAACAGCAACGATTTTAGAAATTTTGAATATGGCGATCATAAACCCTATGTCATTATGGTTGTTGGGGTAAATGGAGTTGGCAAGACGACTACCATTGGTAAGCTGGCTCATAAATTGAAATTAGCCGGAAACAAAGTCGTTTTGGGTGCTGCAGATACTTTCAGAGCTGCAGCTGTTGATCAGCTTAAACTTTGGGCAGAACGGGTAAATGTGCGTATCGTTGCTCAGCCAATGGGTTCTGACCCTGCATCTGTCGCATTTGACACCCTGCAATCAGCAGTTGCCAACGGCGATGATGTAGCAATAATTGACACAGCCGGCCGCTTGCATAATAAAGTTGCTCTTATGAACGAACTAACCAAGATCAAACAGGTGATGCAGAAAATTGTACCGGGAGCTCCGCATGAGATCCTTCTTGTTTTAGATGCCTCTACCGGACAAAACGCGATTGAACAATGTAAGCAGTTTACCCAGGCTACTGAAGTAAACGCACTGGCACTTACCAAATTAGACGGCACTGCTAAAGGTGGTGTTGTGATCGGGATTTCTGATCAGTTTAAAATTCCGGTGAAATACATCGGTGTGGGTGAAGGAATAGATCATCTGCAATTATTTAATAAGAAAGAGTTTGTCGACTCCCTTTTTAAATAATCAGAGAAGGAAATAATGAAGACTAAAATTAGCACGAAAGTCGCACCGGCAAAACCGAGGGTCAATGTCATAACATTGGGTTGTTCAAAAAATATTCATGATTCTGAAGTCCTGATGGGCCAGTTAAGAGGCAACCAAATGGATGTTATTCATGAAGCAGAAACGCTTCATCAGGATGACATCATCGTGATCAATACCTGCGGCTTTATTGATAATGCGAAGCAGGAATCGATAGATACTATCCTGCAATACAGCGAATTAAAAGAACAGGGGAAAATTTCTAAGCTTATTGTAACCGGATGTCTTTCTGAGCGATATAAACCTGAACTTGAAGCTGAAATTATAAATGTAGACTCTTATTTCGGGACAAATGATCTTCAAAAACTTTTAAGTTCAGTTGGTGCAGATTACAAGCATGAACTTTTGGGAGAACGACTGCTGACTACCCCTTCACATTTTGCCTATTTTAAAATAGCCGAGGGATGTAACAGACCCTGCTCGTTCTGTGCAATTCCACTCATGCGGGGTAAGCATGTTTCCAAATCGATTGAAGATTTAGTGAAGGAAGCTAAATTCCTTGCAAAGAATGGCACCAAAGAACTGATCCTGATTGCTCAGGATCTGACCTATTACGGTCTTGACCTCTACAGCAAACGAAATCTCGCTGATCTGCTCCGCAATCTGTCGGATGTGGATGGGATTGAATGGATCAGACTTCAATATGCTTATCCTTCAGGTTTCCCTATGGATATTCTGGATGTAATGAATGAACGTTCCAATATCTGCAATTACCTGGATATGCCTCTTCAGCACATCAGTGATTCAATGCTAAGCTCAATGCGTCGTGGAATTACAAGACAGAAAACAATCGATCTTGTTAACTCCATTCGTGATAAAGTTCCTGATATTGCGCTGCGCACGACTCTGATTTGTGGATATCCCGGGGAAACAGAAAAAGACTTTGAAGAAATGCGGGACTGGGTTACTGAAACCCGCTTCGACCGACTGGGATGTTTCACCTATTCGCATGAAGAAAAAACCCATGCCTACGAACTCATTGATGATGTACCTGAGGAAACAAAACAGGAACGGGTTGAAACGATCATGGGAATTCAACAGGAAATTTCATTCGATATTAACCAGGATAAAGTTGGTCAAACTTATAAAGTGCTGATTGATAAAAAAGAGGGTAATTATTTAACTGGAAGGACTGAATTTGATTCGCCGGAGGTAGATAATGAGGTTTTAATTGATACCAGAATTAGCTATGCCACTCCCGGAAGCTTTGTTGAGGTAAAGATTGACCGGGCAGAAGATTTCGATCTGTATGGTCAGATTGTCAAAATTTAGATCAGTAAAATGAAATTCATTAATTTCCCCCAATTTCGATTCGGATGAAGGCAACTTATATTGATTACAGTGAAACAAAAAGTTTTTCAGAAGGCCTGATCCGCTATCTGAACAATGATAAAGATTTAAGTTCCTTCCAATCATACAGCCCCAATCTGCAGGGATTCAGAGACTTATTGGCTTCAAAAAAAAATGAGTCGAACAGGGAAATACTGGTTAAAGTTTTAAGAGAGCAATATTCAAAATTACCAGAGCCCTGCAATGAGCAGGTTAGCAAAAACATCAGCCTTTTGCTTCAAAAAAGCACATTTACTGTCTGCACAGGCCATCAGCTCAACATTTTTACAGGTCCCTTATATTTCATATTTAAGATTGTAACCGCCATAAATCTGGCAAAGGAATTAAAATCGCATTTTCCGGATAAAAATTTTGTTCCTGTTTACTGGATGGCTACAGAAGATCATGATTTTGCCGAGATCAATCATACTTACATCTCTGGAAAGAAAATTAGCTGGGAATTAGATGCTGTAGGTGCCACCGGCAGATTAGCTACAAAAGGGATAGAAAAAGCAGTGCAGGAATATCTCGCCATCCTGGGAGTTTCAGATAATGCAGATGAATTGGGTAAGCTGATTAAGGATGCGTACACCGACACTAAAAATCTGGCTGATGCAAGCAGGCAATTGGTCAATACCCTTTTTGAAGAATACGGATTAGTGATTCTGGATGCAGATGACAGAAGGCTAAAGAAAGAATTTTCAGGAATAATTGCTGAAGATATCACCGGACAGCACAGCTTCAGAACCATTACAGATACCAATGTAAAACTCTCAGAAAAAGGTATTGAAGTACAGGTAAATCCGAGAGAGATCAACTTTTTCTATTTAATTGACGGTTTGAGGGAACGTATTGTATTTGAAGAAGAGCTTTACCGGGTATTAAATACAGAAATCAGTTTCAGCAAAGAAGAACTTTTAAAAGAAATCAATGAATATCCGGAACGCTTCAGTCCGAATGTTGTGATGCGTCCTCTTTATGAAGAAGTAATTCTTCCGAACCTCGCCTATATCGGCGGAGGTGCTGAAATTATTTACTGGCTGCAGCTAAAAGAAAATTTCGACTACTATGCTGTTGATTTCCCGGTTTTGCTACTTCGAAATTCTGCCATATTCGCTTCCTTAAATCTGGAAACGAAATTAAACAGGCTGGATCTCAGTATTAAAGATATTTTTAAAAATTCTGAGGAGCTTAAAAAGGAATGGGTGTTTAGCCATACTGAGCACAGCCTAAATTTACATGATGAATGGCAGGAGCTCAGTTCCATTTTTGAAAAGATAAAACTGCGCACCTATAAAATTGATCCAAGTCTGGGGCCGAGCTCTGAGGCTGTAAAGTCAAGATTACAGAAAGCTGTTAAAAACCTGGAAGGCAAACTAATAAAGGCTGAGAAAAGGAATTTTGGTGATGCCCTTTCCCAGATTGATGTGATCAAATCAAAGCTATTTCCAAATGGAGGTTTACAGGAACGCTCTGAAAATTTAGGTTTGTTCTATGTAAAGTATGGCAAAGGATTTATAAAAGTCCTCATTGAGAATTTCAAACCGCTTGATCTGAAATTTACGATATTAGAAGAGTAGAATTTTTACATGACCTATCATACCTTTACCGAAACTAAGCTGCGGAATTTCACAAAGTCCATTTTCCTGAAAATGGGCTGCTCTTCAGAACATGCAGACCTGGCCGCTGATGTACTAATCAAAGCAGATCTTCGCGGTATCGACTCGCATGGTGTTGCCAGACTAACCGGCTATGTTCGCTTATGGGAGAAAGAACGTATTAATCCAACACCGGATATTAAAATAGTCTATGAAACCCCAACCACAGCTACTATTGATGGAGATGCTGGCCTGGGTCTTGTTGTGGCTCCTTTTGCTATGAAAGTAGCTATTGCAAAAGCAGAAAAGTATGGCTCCGGCTGGGTATCTGTCAGAAATTCGAATCATTTTGGGATTGCTGCCTATCATACCATGATGGCTGTTGAAAAAGATATGATCGGATTTGCAATGACAAACGCGAGTCCCCTGGTTGCGCCAACCTTTGCAAATGAGCGAATGCTGGGGACGAACCCGATGTGTTATGCTTTCCCGGCAGGAAAACACCCAGCTGTCATTGTGGATATGGCTACCTCGGCAGCTGCCAATGGTAAACTTGAAATTGCACAGCGTACAGGCAAACCTGTTCCCGAAGGCTGGATTCAGGATGTAAATGGAGAGTCGTCAACTGATCCACATGAATTAAAAAAAGGAGGCTCCCTTTTGCCTCTGGGAAGCGACAGAGAGCATGGTAGCCATAAAGGCTTTGGACTAAGCGCCACAGTAGATATTCTGTCAGCAGTACTCTCAGGAGCCAATTACGGTCCATGGGCACCCCCCTTTGTTGCTTTCATGGAACCATCGGATAATCCGGTTGGTAAAGGATTAGGTCATTTTTTAGGCGCCATGCGCGTTGATGGCTTCAGACCGGTGGATGAATTCAAAGCTCATCTCGACAATTGGATTGAACGTTTCAGTTCAGCAAAACCAATAAATAAAGACCAGAAAGTGATTATTCCCGGCGAACCAGAGCTAATTGCAGAAAAAGATCGGCAAAGCAATGGCATTCCGCTAATTGATGAAGTTTGCAATGATCTGAATGGTCTTGCAGATAAGTTGATGGTCAACAGACTCAGCTAATCTTTACCTGATTTTCTGTTTTTTTGCCTCCCAATCATTAAAATATGTTAAACATTCAGGGATCTATGGTTAAAAAGTTCATTTAATCTATATTCGCATATATGATTCCATTTAAGATGAAAGTTTGCCGTTCAATAATTATTGCCCTGATATTCCTTATACAGGCCGGTCAACTGTTCGCTCAGGACACGATAAGTTTAAAGACCATCGTAAACCGATCCCAAAAGCTTATTGAAGATTATCCATCAGAAAAAGTTTATCTGCACTTCGACAAGCCCTATTATGCAGTCGGAGATACCATCTGGTATAAAGCTTATGTTGCTACCGGACAGGATTTACCCTCCGACCTGAGTAAAGTTTTGTATGTGGATATTATTTCCGAGAATGATACCCTGGTTAGATCAATGAAACTTCATGTGGTTAATACATCAGCATATGGCAGTATTACACTGGATCCATCAATTTACAAATCAAGCAATTATAGAATCAGAGCATATACTTATTGGATGCTAAATTTAAGTGAGGAATATTTCTTTTCTAAAAATATTAAGGTTGGTAATGCCATCAATAGGAACATCATTACCAATATTTCACTCAAAGGTGAGAATCCAGACAGTTCACCATTGATTAATGCGAAAATAGCCTACAAAGACTCCGATGGAAAGCCATTTGCAAATAAAAAGATAAGCTGGAATCTAATTTCAAAATTCGAAACCATTGCCAGAGGCCGGGAAACAACCAATGCCGATGGAGAGGTGTTTTTAAAATTAAGTGCAGGTCAGAAAGCAGCTTTGGATACCGGAACACTTGAAACAGTGCTGGAGGCAGAAAGCAGCAAACTCATTACTTCTCAATTCCCGCTGAAAAATTCATTCTCCGAAGCTGATTTTCAGTTTTTCCCGGAAGGTGGGGATCTGATTGAAAATGTTAGCAGCAAGGTGGCCTTCAAAGCCGTACAGGAAAAGGGTCTTGGTCTTGATGTTAAAGGCGAGATAGTTGATAATACGGAAAAGGTAATCAGCAGCATACAGTCACAACATTATGGAATGGGATCGTTTACATTTTTGCCTGAAAGTGGTAAAACCTATAAAGCCAACCTCAGTTTTTCAAACGGAATTAAGAAAACCATTCCCCTGCCTGAACCTAAATCTTCGGGAATTGCGATATCCGTAGTTAATTCCACTCCTTCAAATATAATTTTACAACTTACAAGTAGTCCGGCATTTTTTGACCAATATCGGGATAAGAACTTCTACCTGATAGCGAGAAGTAAGGGTGTGATTTGCTTTGCTGCACAGACCAATTTAGCTACCATAACCATTGGTGCTTCCATTGCAAAAAATAAATTTCCAACCGGAATTGTACAGATTACCTTATTTACCAATAAAGGTGAACCATTAACCGAGCGACTTCTATTTGTTAAGCATACAGATGTTTCAAGCCTGAGCATAAACACAGATAAAAAAGTTTATGGCTCAAGACAACCGGTAAAAATGAACATTATTGCGAAATCAAGAAATGCTCCTGTTGAAGGAAATTTTTCCCTTTCTGTTATCAATGAATCTAAAGTTCAGCATTCTGAGGATGAAGAAACAACCATTTTGAGTTCCTTTTTGATTTCATCGGAATTAAAAGGATATATTGAAAAGCCCAATTATTATTTCAATCAGACCAATGAAAAAAAGCTGGCAGATCTAGATTTGCTGATGCTTACTCAGGGATATCGCAAATTTTCATATGAAAACATTATCGAAGGCAAGGAGCCTGTAATTAGTGTCCTTCCTGAGCAGGGAATTGAATTTGCTGGAATGTTGCGTACGTCAAACGGCATGCCGGTCTCCAAAGGCAGTTTGAAGCTGGTAGTTCCTGAAAGTAAGTTTTATGCTGAAACCACAACCAATCTGAAAGGGGAGTTCAAATTTGAAAAAGTGGTAATTACCGATTCGGCAGAAGCTACAATCAGTGCAAGAAGTTCTACTGCAGCGCGTAACATGATGATCATACTGAATGGTACAGCCTTTCCAACTATCAGCAAAAATGTCAATGTTCCGGATGAAGAACTCAATATTGACAGCACTCTGGCTACTTACCTCGACAATAGTAAAAGACAATACTTTTTGGCGACCCAAATGCTGCAGGAGGTCGTAGTTAAGGCTACTGCAATTAAAAAGGCAAGCCATATGGATCACCCCGCTCTTTCGGGCCTCGGTTCCCAACCGGATCATCTGATTGATAGCGAAAGGTTTAAAGGATGCCCAATCTTTCTTACCTGTCTGCAAACGGCAGCAACCGGACTTACTTTTAACGATAATAATTTTTACGTAACCAGGGTCTACAACTCCGGCCTGAGGGTACCCGTACAGATTTTTTATAATGGAATGCCTGTTGATGCCAACTATCTCAACAATATCAATCCGGCTGATGTTGACAATATAGAGGTCTTTCTGAAAGATGAGCTGGGAATGGTGAACCGTATGTATAATACCAATGGTGTATTGGTAATTAACTCGAAAACCATACCTACTGGCAAACCTGTAAGTGCTGAGGACCTTAAAAAACTATTCCCACAAAATAACGTTTTGACTTTCAACCCTCAGGGATATATCAAAAAGAGAGAGTTTTATTCGCCTAAATATTTAAGTCCCGAAAGCCGCACAACCGGTTCCGACCTACGCAGTACCATTTACTGGAACCCAAGAATCTTTACGGATAAGGCCGGGAATATGGCTGTTGAATTTTACAATGGAGATAATAAAGGTACCTACAAAGCAATTGTAGAGGGTACTGATATTGATGGAAATCTTTCGAGGTTTATTTATAGATACAAGGTTGAGTAAGGCCTCCTGCTCATGTACAAAATTTGATTTATAATCGCGAAGTTCCTTTACCTGCTAAAAAACAGGCACCTTGAATGACAGACGAGCTAAACCAAAAAGGCCCCTGCAACTAATCGCAGAGCCCTTGTTGTAAAAATGTTTTATATTTTAATGTATCCCACCAAGCAACCTGCTCCAGCGTACTTTATCAAAGAAAGTACCTTTAGTGTTCCAGCTCATCCACACGAATAAAGCCTTACCAACGATATGGTCATCAGGTACAAATCCCCAATAACGTGAATCGAGAGAGTTATCCCTATTATCTCCCATCATCCAGTAATAATTCATTTTAAAGGTATAGCTATTAGTCTTTTTTCCATTTATAATGATGTCATTTCCAAGCCTTTCAATCGTATTTCCTTCATAGATTGATATAGCACGTTCGTAAACTGAATAATTAGTGCTATCCAATTTCACAGTCCAGCCTTGCTTTGGCACTACTAGCGGGCCAAAATTATCTGCATTCCATTTAATTGAAGGGTTATGCGGAAATATCTGAGAATCAAATTCATTTAATGGCCTGATATAAGGGTTCACACTTTTTACATTTGCCCAACCTTTGATAATTCCGGCGTCAGCCGCAGTCATATTAAAAATATACTCATCAGCAGATGATCGCTGTGCTTCAATATTCAAATCTTCTATTGCCTGTGGATTAAAATCAGTCCCATCAGATTTTACATAATAGTATTTTTCGCCAAATACAGGGACTTCTGCAGGCTTGTTGTTTAGAAAAACCCTGGCATCCTTGATTTGAATTGTATCTCCACCTATTGCCATGCAACGTTTAATGTAGTTCTCGCGTTTATCCACCGGACGTAATAATGGAGCATCTGCATCCATCGGAAAGTTAAAAACAACAACATCATTCCTTTCAACATCTCCAAGTCCGGGAAGGCGGCGGTAATCCCACTTTATACCTTCCCAATAAGCCTTTGTTCCGGTTATTGGCATGGTGTGATGAGCAAAAGGGAAAGATACCGGTGTGATGGGCATCCTTGCTCCATAGTTCACTTTACTGACGAAAAGATAATCACCGACAAGCAGTGTTTTCTCCATAGAACCGGTTGGAATTACATAGGCCTCTATAAAAAGTCCCCTGATCAAAGTAGCGGCTACTACAGCAAACAAAATAGCATCAAACCACTCCCTACCGGCACTTTTCTTGGAGTGTACTTTCTTATCCTTCGATTTACCCTTATGTGTTATACTCATGTTCTATTGTGTCAATTTAAATGCTAAAATCAAACATATCTGTGATATTAAAAAATCCGGTCTTATCTTCAAGCCATTCTGCTGCCAAAACGGCTCCAAGTGCAAAACCGGCACGACTATGAGCCTTATGCTTAAATTCAATATCATCTACTTCCGAACTGTAAATGACCGTATGGGTACCTGGAACACCCTCAATACGATGAGATTCAATTAGTAACTGATCAGGCTTTGGTATTAATTCTTCACCCGAACCAATCAGTTCATTCGCCCATTCTTTCTTGCGGCCCAATTCAGAAATAATACCTTCTGCAATGGTCATTGCGGTACCGCTTGGCGAATCCAGTTTTTCTGTATGATGAATCTCTTCCACCTGAACTTCGTATTGCGGATACCTGTTCATGATTTTAGCGAGCACTTTATTCACAAAAAAGAACACATTTACTCCAATACTAAAATTAGATGCGTACAGAAGAGTATTGTTACTCTCCTCACATTTATTCTTTACTTCCTGTAAATGGCCATACCATCCCGTGGTCCCCACTACAAGCGGGACATGTGCTGCAAAGCAAATCTCAATATTGTTCAGGGCAGAATCAGGGGTGCTAAAATCTATGGCCACATCGGCCTTTTCTAAATTGGATATACTCAAGTCCTCCAAATTATCAACATTAACTTTCAAAACCACTTCATGGCCTCTTTCAATTGCAAATTGTTCAATGATACGGCCCATTTTACCGTATCCAAGAATAGCTATTTTCATCTATTTAAAATTAAATATTCACGTTCATAAACTCAGCTTCAATGTTAACCCTACATCAGGAGAAAAAGCAGAAGCGTGAACAGGCACCTGGCCTACAGATGGTCGTACTTTTAATGACAATTCATCAGAAATATCAAACCTGAAGAACTTAGCATCAACATAAGCATCAATAATTGTTATCGCATAAAATCCAAGTCCGGCTAACACAGAAAGATCACGATCGCGCCTGTAAGCATCCTTAATCTGAATAATCCCCTCATTTGTATATCCAGAGTATAATGGATTTTGTGTTTTTTGCGGATTCAGTTCACGAAATTGGGCTTCCTTCAGAAAGACTTTATAGTTACGGTTATTAAACTCAAAAACGAGGCCAATTCCAATAAAGCCACCATAAACCAGGGGAACTTTCCACCATCGCTTGTTGTAAATCTGTCCGAGGCCCGGCAGCATTAATGATCTCATTGCTGCACGGCGAGGCATGGCTTCGATAGCAAGACGTGCAGAATCTTTTAGGGCCGGCTCTTTCTTAGCCTGAATTTTACTACTGTCTGATCTTGCAGGAAGAGCATCTTTAACTTGGGAAAGCGCATCTATTTGCGCTAAAAAACACATAAAGATCAAACCCAATAGGATTTTCAATTTCATTACCAATCTAACATTTCGAGAATGCGGTTTAAATCATCATCAGACATGAACCCAATTTCAATAGAACCTTTACCTTTTTCGTCCAGCTTTAACTTAACATTAGTACTAAACTTAGAGGCAAGATCATCCTGAATCTTCATGTATTGAAATGACATTCCGGCTACCTTAACAGGTTTCTTTACTTTTCCTGTATTCTGAAGCTGCCTCACTAATTCTTCCACTTTACGTACTGAAAGTCCGTGATTAATTATCTCATGAAAAAGATAAAGTTGTTTGTCGACATCCTCCACTGAAATCAGAGCGCGTGCATGCCCCATAGAAATCTCTTTATCACGGATAGAAGCCTGAATAGTTGGAGGAAGTTTTAGCAAACGAAGATAATTGGTTACCGTAGAACGGTTCTTGCTTACACGCTCACCAAGCTGCTCCTGCTTCAGATTACATTCATCAATCATTCGCTGAAAGCTCAGTGCTACTTCTATTGCGTTTAGATTTTCACGTTGAATATTTTCAATCAGCGCCATTTCCAGCATTTGCTGGTCATTCGCTGTACGAACATAGGCCGGAATCTCGGTCAGGCCTGCCAGTTTGGACGCACGTAACCTGCGTTCACCAGAAATAAGCTGATAAGAATTTTGCCCCGATTGTCTGACTGTGATTGGTTGGATCAAGCCCTGTAATTTAATCGACTCGGCAAGTTCTTGGAGTGCTCCAGGATCAAAATCTGTACGGGGTTGAAATGGATTAACCTGAACCTGACTGATCTTAACAAAGCTAATGGAACCCAAAGCGGAACTTTCGTTGCTTACCTGTTGTCTGTCATTTTCAGGCAAATCCGAATCATCCAAAAGAGCTCTTAATCCCCTGCCTAACCCTGTTTTCTTTTGGTAAATCATATTATACTAAAGCTTGTTTTACAGCCTCTTCATTCGAAACCAATCCGTTTTTTCGGATGATCTCCCGGGCTAAATTAAGGTAATTGATTGCTCCTTTACAATTTGCATCGTGCATAATTACCGAAATCCCATAACTTGGAGCTTCGCTTAAACGTGTATTCCGTTGAATAATTGTATCAAAAACCAGATTCTGGAAATGAGTTTTTACTTCTTCAACAACCTGATTTGACAATCTAAGTCTGACATCATACATAGTCAGCAATATCCCTTCGATCTGAAGATTCGGATTTAGCCGACTCTGAACAATCTTTATCGTGTTAAGCAATTTACCAAGCCCTTCCAATGCAAAATACTCGCACTGAACCGGGATAATCACTGAATCAGCCGCCGTTAGAGCATTGATTGTGATCAGACCCAGTGAAGGAGAACAGTCAATGATAATGAAATCATAATTATCACGGATCTTATCAAGAACCGCTTTCATTTTATACTCCCTGTTTGTTAAATTAATCATCTCAATCTCTGCACCTACCAAATCAATATGAGCAGGCAGCAGATCAAGATTCGGAGTGTCGGTGTTTTGTATAGCCTCCAAAGGATCTATCTCATTAATAATACACTCGTATATACTGACCTTAATGGTGCGCGGGTCAAAGCCAATTCCGGATGTTGAATTTGCCTGCGGATCTGCATCAACCAATAGAGTACGGTATTCAAGTACAGCAAGACTCGCTGCAAGATTAATGGCAGAAGTAGTTTTCCCAACGCCCCCTTTTTGATTTGCTAATGCGATAATTTTGCTCATTTTAAAAAAATAATTACAAATACGTGATATTAAAAATCTTGAAAATCAAATTCTAAGCAGTTCAAAACACTACTTTTGATTGATTAAATAGGATTTTTTAATAAAATCTAAGATACAAACATAAAACTAATTACACCGCGGGGCGATTTTCGTTTTGCACATCTTATCCACAAAATGACAACAATAATTTCCAGTACTAATCGTGATGGAAGCAATTCTCTGAAACTCGCTCAATATTATCACAGGCAATTGTCAGAAAAAGGTTACGAATCAGAAATACTCTCACTTTGTAATCTTCCCGATACCCTGATCAGCTCCGATCTGTATGGGAAACGCAGCGTAACTTTTCAAAGTATTCAGGAGCGAATTACCGCAAGCAGCAAATTCATTTTCGTCATACCTGAGTATAATGGAAGCTTTCCGGGAGTTTTAAAAACTTTTATTGATGCCTGTACTTTTCCGGAGAGTTTTTTTGGAAAAAAGGCGGCGCTCGTCGGACTCTCAAGCGGCAAATACGGAAATGTTCGGGGTATTGACCATTTTACAGGAATCTGTCATTATATCAATATGCATGTGCTGCCATTACGTATTCACATACCAAATATCACAAAAGAATTAGATGAAAAGGGAAACCTTTATAATGATGATACCATCCAATTTACCAATCAGCAGATTGAACGATTTATAGAGTTTTAACGCTAACGCTGACAGGGTTTAAGAAAGGCTGACAGGGTTTAGGAAAGGCTGACAGGGTTTAAAACCCTGTCAGCCTTATCCATCCTTCACCCTCATACCCAAAAACAAACTGCTTGGGGTTGATGATCTCAGCCATGATCTCAATACTGTCAGTTATTCTCGGCCCGGATCTGTTAAAATATTGATTGCCATCGGCAATAAAAATTCTATTTCCCCGAACGGCATTTAATTCTCTCCATCCTGGAAGATCCAGCAAAAGATTGATCTCTTTTAAAGTTCGCTCAACCGAAAACCCACAGGGTATAAGAACTATAATATCTGGATCCTGATTCTTAATATCCTCAAAACTTATATAGCCCGAGTGCTTGCCTTTTTCTGCCAGAACCGGGATACCTCCCGCAATTTCAACGATTTCAGGAGTCCAGTTTCCGGCAATCATCAAGGGTGAAAGCCATTCTATACAGGCTACTTTGGGTTTCTCATTGAGGAATTTGAGTTTATGACTAATGATATTAATTCGTTCTTCTGATAATTCAAGCAAATCCTTTCCGGCTGCCACTGCACCCAGCTGATCCGAAAGGTTCTGTATATCCCGGTAAATATCTGATAATTCATGAGGCTCAAGAGAAATAATCTGGCAGCTCTTTTCGAGCAAATTATTCATTGCAAACTCCACATCTTTAAGGCTCACAGCACAAACTTCACATTGAGCCTGAGTAATAATAACATCAGGTGCCAGACTTTTTATCATTTCCTGATCAATGGTATAAATTGAATGGGAATCAGATAAAATTTCTTTCACTTGTCTGTCTATTTCTGCACTGTCGGAATCAGGAAGAAATTTAGCCGAGGAACATACCGGCAGATCCTTAACACATTCAGGATAATCACATTCATGTGAGCGGCCAATAAGTTGCTGCCCCAAACCCAGCGCACAAATAATTTCTGTGGCAGCCGGCAATAGAGAAATAATTTTTCTTTCCTGCATCTATGGTCAATTTTGCCAAATGTACAATTATTAAAAAAAATGCCCCGGTCTCGCGACCAGGGCATTGATATAACTCTTTAAACTAATGAAATCTTATTGTGTTCCGTTATTTTGTTCTCCCTGCTTCAGATCATCATTGGTTACACCACGTTTTTTGCGGGGAGCCTGCATGGTCAATTTCCCAAACCGATAGCTGAAACTTGTACCAAAGGAGCGGAATGGAACTGAGAAATTACTGCTTTGAACAAAATCTGCACCGGTAATATTCTGACGGAAATTCTTATTCTCATTAAATGGATCAATGATAGTCAAACCTATACTTCCTTTCTTCTTCATGATTTCTTTCTTCAAGCCAAGATTCCACATATTGAAAGATGGATTTTTACCCTGAGAAGTTTGACGCGGTGAATTTGTAATCAGGAAGGTCTCAAAAGTGAGTCCCTTAGGGAAAACATAGGAACCCATCAGGAAGGCATTATAAATCAATTGTGTATTTGTATTGGTCACAGTAAAACCGCTGTTCGCATTAATATCATAGGTAAATACGTTGAAGTTACCGCGCAAAGTCAGTGGTTTCACCGGATTTATCTGTCCAAAGAAATTAAAACCAACTGAATTATTACTTCCAACGTTTCTGAAAGTTGTCCTTGAACCACTAGCGATATTTCCGGTTGCAGGATCAGTAACTGAAACAGGTATCACAAAGCTTTCTATGATGTCATTAGTCCGGCGGTAATAAACAGAAGCATTCAACACAGAACTTTTCACGAACATAGAATAATTAAACTCAACATTATGCGATAACTCGGGTTTTAATGCAGGATTTCCCTGCGACTGATTGAAAATATCTGCACTGTTCAGGAATGGATTCAGGTAAAACAAACTCGGCCTTTGCAAACGCTGGTTATAACTTAATTTAACCGTCGAAAAATTCTTGAAAGTTCTTGAAACCACAAAACTTGGCACCAGATTAAAATAACTGCTGTTAAATGGAGATGCGGCACCTACAGATCTTGCATTACCCTTGATCTCAGTATCCTCGTAACGTGCACCTGCTCTGATACCGAATTTCTTAGCCAAAGTAAAAGCAAAGGTTGCATAAGCTGAGTACACATGCTGATTGTAATCATAGATATAAGTACGGGATGAAATTGGCGTGAAGATACTGGTACTTGAATTGAAGTTGCGGGTTTGATTATCACTCACGATATCTCTCAGAATACCTTTCAGTCCTGTTTCGAAAGTTACCTTCTTAAATGGATGGGTATAATCGATTTGAATTGTATTTTCTGTGTTGTCAGCATTATTATCACCATACTCATCAATTATTGTGTTTGAAAAATCGGTGGTGTAGTCACTATTCTGATTACTATTGGTAAATTGATAGGCAATCGAGATCTGTTGGTCCTTCTTCTTAAACTTATGAAGGTAGTCACTACTCCAGTCAATACCATTCATTTGCATCTGATTATCACTCAATCGGGTGAAATTAGTCATTGCTCCATTGAAACTATTCTGGTTTAGATTACTTCCGTCGGCACTATTACTGAATCCATTTAGACGTACATTTGAACTAAAGGAATTGAAACTATTGAAATCGTAATCAGCTCCTATTGAACCATTCACTGCCAAACGATCTGTTTTACTTTGACCCGCCTGACTGATAGTTTGTGTGCCAGCAATGTTGGTGCGATTAAATGAAATGCTACTGGTTTGTGGCCAGGAGTAAAATCCTCCGCCATTAGCTGTTAAAGCCAAACGTCCGGTTTTAGCGTTCAAATTTATATTACCACTGTTCTGCCTTGTGCCTACCCCACCGTTTACTGAGCCACTTACACCAGCCAGATTATTCTTTTTTGTGATGATATTGATAATCCCAGAGGTGCCTTCCGCATCATATTTGGCAGATGGAGAGGTGATTACCTCAACATTCTTAATCTGGTCAGCGGGAATTGCTTTCAGTGCATCAGCCATGTTATTGGCCATAGAACCCGATGGTTTACCGTTTATCAGTACCCTAACATTCTGACTTCCCCGCAGGGAGACATTTCCCTCAAAATCAACTGAAAGCAAAGGTACTTTACGAAGTACATCGGTAGCATTTCCCCCGGCGATGGCAACATCCTGTTCTGCATTGTAAACCAATTTGTCGATCTTATTTTCAATGATTGGTGCAGTACCTGTAACCACAACTTCATTTAGCATGGTCTTATTGGGAGCAAGCATAATGCGACCCAGATTTAAATCGGGCTTAGCCGGTGTAGTCTTTACCGAATCGAGAACCTTGGTCTGGTAACCCAAAAAAGCAATGGTTACACGATAAACACCTGCAGAAATATTCTCAATTTTGAAAGAACCCTTCTCATCTGTCAAAGCACCATTAGTTGTTTTTGTAGAACCTGCACGCCCTAAAGAAACAGTAGCGTAGTCAATTGGAGTGCGCGTGAGCGAGTCGAGAATAGTACCTGTAATTTTGCCAGTTACAGCCTGAGATCCGGCCCCACCCATTCCCTGTGCATAAATACCGGAGATCCCCGATAGAAATAATAGTATTGTAAATAAACGTTTCATTTAATTGGTTTTGAAATTAGTCGCGAAAGTACATCTAATGTTACAGGAACTTGTCTGCGAATTGTTGTACTGAGGTAAAATCTGAAATACAAAAGAAATAAATTGCATCAGACGTACGGAATATTCTGTTATTAAGGAGTTGTTTTTAGGAATAATCCATGATAGCGCTGATAAAACCGCATCATTATCATGGCTATCAAAATTTATACTACAAGATTAATTATTTTCCCTTTTACGAAAATAATTTTCTTAGGAGTTTTTCCGTCTAAATATTTCTTCAAATCTTCATTGGCAAGTATTAGTTCTTCAACTTCTGCCTGTGAAAGGCTCAGGGAGATATTCAGGTTCATCCGGGTTTTACCGTTTACAGAGACCGGATAAGAGAATTCATTCTCAACCAGGTATTCAGGATTGAACTGCGGGTAGGTAGCCACGGATAATTCACCTGCGGTGTTACCCAGCAAACTCCATAACTCTTCGCTTATATGAGGTGCATAAGGTGCAAGTACAATGACGAGTTCCTGTAGAATCTTCCGTTTATTGCACTTCAGATCAGTCAGCTCGTTCACGCAGATCATGAAGCTGGAGACAGAGGTATTAAATGAAAATCGTTCTATGTCTTCTTCTACCTTGCGAATGATTTTATGAAGTGCTTTGAATTCAGCCTTAGCTGGCTCCTCATCAGAAACACTGAAGTTAAACTGATCATTGTGGAAAAGCTTCCAGAATTTACGAAGGAATTTAAAAACACCTTCAATGCCGTTGGTATTCCATGGTTTGCTTTGTTCAAGCGGGCCGAGGAACATTTCATACATTCTCAGGGTATCAGCACCAAAACGTTCAATGATATCATCCGGACTAACCACATTGAACTTGGATTTAGACATTTTTTCAACCTCAACTCCGCAAATATATTTTTCACTTTCAAGAATAAATTCTGCATTGGCAAACTCAGGTCTGAATGCTTTAAACTTTTCAAGATCCAAAATCTCATTAATTACAATATTTACATCCACATGAAGTGCTGAGGTAGTGAATTGAGATTTTAAACCATTTGATACGAACTTATTCGTCCCACGTCCTTCTTCATCAATGATCCTGTACACAAAATTAGACCTCCCCTGAATCATCCCCTGGTTGATCAGCTTTTTGAACGGTTCCTCTTCAACCACATAACCAAGATCTTTCAGGAATTTATTCCAGAATCGACTGTAGAGTAAGTGACCTGTAGCATGTTCTGAACCACCGATATATAAATCAACATCCTTCCAGTACGATATTGCATCAGCCGGGGCAAATGAATCCTGCTTTCGATCATCCTGAGAAGCCATGTAGCGGTACCAGTACCAGCTCGAACCTGCCCAACCGGGCATAGTGCTCAACTCATATTCAAGTTCATCCTTGTATTTCCAGTTATCTGCCCTTCCTAATGGGGGTTCACCGCTTTCTGTCGGCAGGTATTTATCAACTTCCGGCAAAACCAGGGGAAGATCTTCCCTCTCGATCAGGTGAGGGAGTCCCTCTTTGAAATACACGGGAACAGGCTCTCCCCAATAACGCTGGCGACCAAAAATCGCATCGCGCAGGCGATAATTTACTTTGGCTTTACCTGAGCCAAATTCTTCCAGCTTTGCAATCAGAGTATTGGTGGCCTCTTTATATCCCAATCCATCGATTATTCCTGAGTTGATATAATGACCTTCTTTTGTAGGATCAGCTTCCTTGTCCAGATTAATCTGCGCATCAGAAATTGCCACAATCGGCAATCCAAATTTAGTCGCAAACAGCCAATCGCGCTGATCGCCCGATGGCACCGCCATTACCGCTCCTGTTCCATAACCAGCCAATACATAATCAGCGATCCAGATTGGAATAGGCTCATCTGTAATCGGATGTTTCGCATAGCTGCCCGTAAATGCACCTGATACAGTTTTTGTATCAGCCATTCGATCTAGCTCGGTTTTCTTTTTGGTCTGATCTATATAATTTTGGACCTCCATTTCCTGTTCAGGAGTAGTTAATCCTGCAACATATTCATGTTCAGGAGCAAGTACAAGGAAAGTTGCACCATAAATGGTATCAACACGGGTTGTGAAGACTTCAATATAAGCCTCTCCCCGGCCCCCGTCCGTCCCGGCACGGGCGGGCTCTCCAGAGGAGAGGGAGTCTGAACCAACTAAAATCCGTTCCGTCAGTGTATTTAGTTTCTCTTTAATTATTTTGCTAACTCCTGTTGGGTCAGAAATAACTTGTTCATTGGTAAATCGAATTACTTCAAAACCCAAATTATTTAATGCTTCGGTTCTTAATTTATCCTGATCCTTTGTTTCAACATGATAACCACCATCAACTTCAATTATCAAAGCTTTTTTCAAACAAAGGAAGTCTGCAATATAAGTCCTAATAGCGTGTTGCCTCCTGATTTTATGACCGGTTGAACTATTTCTAAGATGCTGCCACAAGATGTCCTCAGCTTCAGTTGAATCTTTTCGATTCTGCCTCGAGTGCTGTTTCAAAATATCCCAA
>CAYHGN010000035.1:6872-29160 GCA_964356005.1 uncultured Sphingobacterium sp. | reverse complement strand
ATTATATACTCCCTTATCCGATAAGATACATCATCAATATGATTCAAAACATCGTTATCATCAAAACGTAATACTGTAAATCCAATCACCTTCAAATCTTGTTCACGCTTAAAATCATTCAATGCAACCTCCTCCCATTGGTGTGTAAGACCATCAACTTCAATAATTAGCATAAGTTCTTTACACATGAAATCTGCAATATAATTCAATACCGGTCTTTGCCTCAAAAACTGGTATCCTTGCATTTGTCTTTTGCTAAGAGAATATTTCCATAAACAGGCTTCAGCTTTAGTCATTGCTTTTCTATTCATGTTAGAATAAGTACGCAAAGCTTTATTATAACACCAAAGATTGGATGAATTTGCCTTTCCCATTATTAGATAAAATGTTGAATTAAATTTATTTAAAACTTTCGATGAAAACCGTTTACTCATTGAGATTGAGCATTTGGAATGTAAACCTCCCCCTGCAATCGCACATGGCCAAAGCGCCCCCCTCTCCGAAGGAGTTCTTTGGACCGAAGGGGGATAGCATGACGCCTAAATAATTCTAATAAAGAGGGAAATATTTATGAAAAGATAAATTCCCTGCATTGAATCTCAAGCCTGCATTTTATTTATGTATTTTTGCGCATGCTTAGCCCGCGTCAGCTTTTTCTGTTAAATACTGCTCAAACATCTCCATTTCCACGATTACTCGAGATTGAAAGGGCCGAAGGCATGTATCTTTACGACTATTCAGGGAAAAGATATATGGATCTGGTTTCCGGATTTGCTGTCAGCAATATCGGTCATCGTCATCCCAGAGTTGTACAGGCGATAAAAGATCAGGCTGATAAATACCTTCACCTCACCGTTTATGGAGAGTATGTGCAATCACCACAGGTCAAATTTGCAGAAAAACTATCCTCAATCCTGCCTGAATCGCTTAGTTCTGTCTATTTTGTAAATTCTGGTGCCGAAGCTACTGAAGGTGCAATGAAACTGGCGAAGCGCTATACCGGGAGATCAGAAATTATAGCCTGCAGAAATTCCTACCATGGCAGTACCCAGGGGGCGCTTAGCGTAATGGGGAACGAATATTATAAACAAGCATATCGTCCCTTGTTGCCCGGTATACGATTTATTGAATTTAATGAAGCTGCTGATCTTGAACAAATAAACTCAAACACTGCTGCAATCATAATCGAAACGATTCAGGGAGAAGCAGGCGTTCGTGTACCGGACCCAGAATACATGCAGGCTCTCCGCAAGCGTTGTGATCATACCGGCACCCTGCTTATTCTGGATGAGATTCAAACCGGTTTCGGCCGAACGGGTAAACTCTTTGGTTTTGAAAACTTTGATATTAAACCTGATATTCTCTTGCTGGCTAAAGGCATGGGAGGCGGAATGCCGATTGGCGCATTTATTTCAAGTAATGAGATTATGTCAACCTTAAAAGAGAACCCGATACTTGGACATATCACTACATTTGGTGGTCACCCGGTTAGCTGTGCCGCCGGACTTGCAAATCTGGAAGTAATACTTGAAGAAAACCTGGTTAAAGATGTTGCCTTAAAAGAATCACTATTCAAAAAACACCTGCAACATCCCGAAATTATGGAAATAAGGGGTAAGGGATTGATGCTGAGCATACAGCTGAGCACTTTCGAACAGGTAGAATTTGTGAGTAATTATTGCACAGATAAGGGTATCATCATCGACTGGTTTTTACATTGCGACACCGCTATGAGGATTGCTCCGCCATTGATCATATCCGAAGAAGAAATTAAGATGGCCTGTAAAATTATTCTGGAAGCACTTGATTCATTTCAGCCCTGAAATACTACAATTAACAGGAGATATACATTATCATATTAAACCCGTACCTTTGCGGCAATATAAAATTGCCGGCATTTTTAACGGCAATGTAAAATCATTACATGTTATTCGAAGAATTAAATATTATTGAGCCAATTTTAAAGGCTTTAAAAACAGAAGGTTATACTGCCCCTACTCCTATTCAGGAACAATCCATACCAATCATTTTAGAACGCAAAGATCTTTTGGGATGTGCGCAAACAGGTACAGGTAAGACTGCTGCTTTCGCTATTCCGATTATTCAGATCCTTGAAGGTGGTAAAATATATGATAAAGGGCCCAGAGCAATCAAATGCCTGATTTTGACCCCTACCCGTGAACTTGCGATACAAATCGGCGAAAGCTTTGCTGCTTATGGCCGCCATACAGGTATGAAACATGCTGTAATCTTTGGTGGCGTTTCTCAGGGTTCTCAGGTATCTGCATTAAAATCGGGAATAGATATACTTATCGCAACTCCGGGAAGGTTATTAGACCTGATCAATCAGAAGTTTGTTCATTTACATTATCTCAAAATATTTGTACTTGACGAAGCTGATCGAATGCTGGATATGGGTTTTATCCACGATGTAAAGAAAATCATCACCAAGATTCCGCAAAAACGTCAGACCTTGTTTTTCTCGGCTACCATGCCGCCTGAAATTCAAAAACTGGCTAACACGATTTTGGTTGATCCCGAAAAAGTGGAAGTTACACCTCCATCTACAACTGCAGACACAATTGATCAATCACTCTTTTTCGTAGAAAAAGGTGATAAGAAAAAGTTACTGATCCACATCCTCAACGATAAGAGCATCAAATCTGCATTGATCTTTACCCGAACCAAACATGGTGCCGATAAGATCACCAAGGATCTGGTAAAAGCCGGAATAAAGACGGAAGCGATTCATGGAAATAAATCACAGAATGCCCGTCAAAAAGCATTGTCCAATTTTAAAAGCGGACAACTCAAAGCATTGATTGCAACTGATATAGCTGCCAGAGGAATTGATATTGATGAGCTTTCGCATGTGATCAATTATGAATTACCGAATGTCCCGGAAACTTACGTCCACCGCATCGGCCGTACAGGTCGTGCAGGATCGAGCGGAATCGCTCTTTCATTCTGCGATGAGGAGGAAATGGAATACCTGAAAGATATTCAAAAACTGATCGGCAGAGAAATTCCTGTTACCGAAGATCAACCTTATCATATGCGCGCTGCATCCCATATTTTTAGTCAATCGACCAAAAAGAAAGGCAGCTCAGGTAAAAAACCTGCTCATGATTCAACAAGAGGTGCAACAAGCGGGAGTCCAAGAAGGCGCTTCGGCAACAAAAGAAGATAAAAAAGCTAAAAAGGCTCCGGAATCAAAATAGGAGCCTTTTTTATTTTTCAGATAATTCCTTAATCATCAAATCAGCAACCAGCTTATTCCCGGCAGGATTCAAATGCACCCTGTCAGTAGTTAAAATCCCGGATTCCTTATTCTCAGGATTATTTTTCAGATTATAATCTAAAAACGCCTTTCTAAGGTCGACTAATCCGCAGGAGTATTTTTGTGCTAATTCACGAATAAAATTACTGTAGCGATTCAAATCCCCATCCTGGGCATTACTGAAGTCGGTGCGCTCTCCAATTGCCGCAGGTGTACAAACAATAACCCTGATACCTGCAGACTGCAATTTTTTAATCATCGCAGTATAAAATGCAATGAACTTATCCGGATCGGTACCGGTCTGAGCACTTTGTTTATGCCATACATCGTTTACCCCGACATACATCACCACAACATCCGGATTTTTGCTCAGCACATCGTCTTCAAACCGTAAAAACAAATCATAGACTTTATTCCCTCCAATACCGGCGCCAATTAGTTCATACTCAGGATTTGTCTTGCCACGTAAAGCATCCTGCATCAGGGTAATATATCCTCCGGGATTAACACCTGCACGGGTAATCGAATCACCAAAAAATATGACCTTAAGAGGCTTTTGGATTTGCATGGAACTCATTATGATAATTACAGCGAAAGAGAGTAGTACTTTTTTCATGTTTCTTTTCTATTTGTATGATTTAAACTAAAACAAGATCCGATATAAAATTTAATTTAAATAATTCCCTAACCCATCAATTAAATTCAGCTAAAGTAGTTTATTCCGCTCATAGCCGCAGAGGCCTAGTCCTTTTCTTCAGGAAAAAAGGACCAAGCCGAGGATGAACGACGAGACCATGAGCACCTTAATAAACAATACAACCTCAGCGAATAAACCCCGCCGCTGTCCCGAAGGTTCGGGACTGCTTCGAATTTAGTATTAAGGCTTGGCTTAGCTCTACCGCACCATCCGCCCTGGGCGGAGGAAAAGAGGTAAACGGAGAGATACTACTTTGGCCAGAAGACATTCTATAATCATATTATATATTTAATACCTTTGACATTAAAACGGAGAAGTTGGGGCTCAATGCCTTTGTTACATGCCAGTCTGTAAACATTCGGATAGGCTTGAAAGAAATTATTTACCATTAAAACTCACGTGCTGACCGCTTTCAATATAAGGTAACAGCTTTAATTTATAACAAAACACTTGTCTTTCTCAATTCCCGATTTCCAATTATCAACTCTCCATTCTCAACTCTCAACTATCAATTATCAACTCATTTTACCTCTCTTAATCAAATACGAATGCAGCACCTGATAAAACCCATCATGAATATCCGCATCAATCAGATCAATCTTGTACTGCGCACACTTTAGTTTCAACTCTTTATGATAAGAATCAAAAGCAGATATATAGGCTTCTTTTACATTATTGGGATGCACTTTTAGTTCTTCACCATTTTCAATATCGATAAAATGATAAGGACGATTATCAAAATCAAAGTCCATCTCCATTTTATGATCCAGAACATTGAAGATAATTACTTCATGTTTGTTGTGTTTGAGATGTTGGATGGCTGAAAATATCTCTGACAAACCCTCTTCTGATTCTCCAACAAGCATATCACTAAAAATAATAACAAGAGAACGTTTGTGAATCAGTTCTGCAATCTGATGCAAAGCAGAAGCCACGGCCGTACGACTGTCCCTGCCCTTTCTGTTCATTAAACTCTCAAGCTCTGAAAATAAGTATTTCTGATGGACTGCAGTGGATTTTGCTGCCGTAGACAGTTCCAGTTTATCAGAAAATAAACTGAGGCCAAAGGCATCTCTTTGCTTTTTAAAGAGGTACATTAAAGATGCAGCCGAATAAACAGAAAACAATAATTTGTTAAAATCCTTTTCGGGATAATACATAGAAGATGAAACATCCAGCACAATTTGACAACGCAGATTGGTTTCCTCCTCAAAGCGTTTCACAAATAATTTATCTGTCCGACCAAAGAGTTTCCAGTCTACATTCTTAACCGAATCACCCGTGTTGTAAAGCCGGTGCTCGGCAAATTCAACTGAAAAACCATGAAATGGGCTTTTATGGAGGCCCGTTATAAAACCTTCAACCACCTGCCTTGAAAGCAGTTCGAGGTTTCCAAAATCCTGAAGGTCTTTATAATTTGTAAGATTGGGTTCCATATCCTAAAATAGCATATAAATTCAATCCCCGGAGAGAAAAAAAGCATTAATCTTAATCACAAAATACAGATTGGTCTGATCTTACAGGTTCAGTGTCATTATGATTACTCCTACAACTTGGAATTTTAAATACTGACCCTGAAGGGCAATGTCATTATTTAAGGGTCGGGAGGTTCCAGCGAAAGCTGGAACCTCCCGACCCTTAAATAATGACATTGCCTAAAGGGGTCAAATGTTTCTAGAAATTGTTTTGCGAAAACCACGACCCTAAAGGGGTCGATGCACAAATCCTTTTGACCGGACACCAGTGATTCTTCAATCAGCATGAATTAGCTTAAACCTCATGATTATCGAAAATAGCTCAATTTTCATACCTTTGGTAAAATATATGCCTTTAACCAGCATAATATCCGCAGATAAACAATATTTACTCCATATTCTGAACATTCAATGATGAATACTAAGCTATCTTATGCACTCATTCTAAGCCTGCTGCTTTTATCCTCATCCACGCAGGCACAATTAAAGGAACTGAATTTTAAAGAAGCCTTTGGGAGTCCCCCGAAGGATCTCCTCAATCCAATGCCATCTTACCGTGGCTGGGCAGATGATTCCCATTATATCGAATATCGTGTAGAAGGTCAGCAAACTAAGCCCTATACCGTTGATGTTCGCAGTGGAGAGGCAGTTCCATCAGCTCCTGCCCAGGTCAATAATGCTTCGGTCACTATAAAAAACGAGGATATTTTTTATAAAAGTGCTGCAGGTGTTGAAAAACAACTGACCAGGGATACCATGGCTGAAAAGAATCCAAGTCTATCGCCCGATGGAACTCAGGTAGCATTTACCCGGAATAATGACCTTTATTCTATTGATATAAATACCAATGCCGAAACCCGCTATACAACCGATGGTTCAGATGTAATTTATAACGGATGGGCATCATGGGTATATTTTGAGGAGATCCTCGGCCGGGCTAGCCGCTATAAAGCATTCTGGTGGAGTCCCGACAGCAAAAAAATTGCCTTTATGCGGTTCGACGACTCTAAAGTTCCTGTTTTCCCGATCTATAACTCCAAAAGACAGCATGGTTTTCTTGAGAATACGAGATATCCAAAGGCTGGGGATAAAAATCCGGAAGTTAAAACAGGCATTGTCAGCGCAGGAAGCAAAGAAATTGTCTGGACAGATTTTGACCCCAAAATGGATCAGTATTTTGGCACTCCATTCTGGATGGCCGATAGTAAAACCCTCTGGATTCAATGGATGAACCGCGACCAGAATAACCTGATTATATACAGTGTAGACCCACAGAGAGGAAGTAAAAACATTATTTATCAGGAAAAACAAAATACCTGGGTTGACTGGTTTGACAAAATGTATTTTTTAAAGAACGGACAGGGTTTTATCCTTAAAAGCGACAAAAGCGGCTGGGGGCATTTCTATTACTATGGTCTTGAAGGTAACCTCAAAAAGCAATTAACTTCAGGTACATGGCGTGTGACTGAGTTACTGATGGTGGACGAAAAAGCACAGGAGATTTACTTCACTGCCAGACAGGAAAACTCAACCCGTAACGACCTCTACCGGGTTAGTTTAAAAGGCAACGAAGAACCCCAGAGACTAACATTTGGAAATTATGATCATCAAATCAGCCTCGCTCCGGATGGAAAACACTTTATCACAAGCTATTCCAATTTAACTACTCCGCCTAAATCTGCCTTGATGGACACCAAAGGCAATGTTATTCGTGAGCTTGCAGTCGCTAAAGGTTCGGCATACGATTCCTTCAAAATGCCTAAGACCGAGTTGTCCTACTATCAAACCCGCGACGGACTTGAACTGCCTATGACTGTTATTTTACCGCTTAACTTCGATCCGGCAAAAAAATATCCGGTATGGATTTCAGTCTATGGTGGACCGGATGCAGGAAGGGTTTTCGACAAATGGGGTAGTCCTCTTGGGCAGACCTACTGGTGGGCTAAGGAAGGTGTTATTCAAGTTGCCATTGATAACCGCAGTTCAGGGCATTTGGGCAAGACCGGAATGGATTTCATTTACCGAAAAATGGGTAAATATGAGATTGAAGATTATATGGATGCTGCAATTCATCTTAAATCTAAACCTTATGTCGATGGCAGCAAAATTGGAATCACTGGCGGAAGCTTTGGCGGATACATGACAGCTATGGCATTAACCTATGGCGCCGATGTATTTACCCATGGTGTTGCCAATTATTCGGTTACTGATTGGGGATTATATGACACCCATTATACCGAGCGCTTTATGGGAACCCCTCAGAACAACCCAGAAGGATACAAGATTACCTCACCTCTAACCTATGCTGACAAGCTGAAAGGAAGTTTGCGGATTGTGCATGGCACTATGGATGATAATGTTCATATGCAAAATAGCATTCAACTGATTGATAAACTCCAGGATTTGAATAAACATTTCGAATTTATGCTTTACCCTGGCGAGCGTCATGGCTGGGGTGGTTCAAAAGCAAGGCATAGCACACAGGAGAATGTGAGGTATATTTATCAGAATATGTTGCAAAAAGTAGTGCCTGGGGAGTTTTTGGAGTATTGGAAATGATGAGTTAAGTAAAATTCTGAAATCAAGGTCTTTTGTCTGAACTGTGATTTTTATGATTAGTTTGATTGTAGTGATTTATATTTCTTATTAGTTAGACGATTGAAATTCAGACTTTTTTCACCAAAATTGATAAGCAAGCCAATTTCAAGATTGTAGGCTTCCAGATAATTTATAGCTTGTGCCAAATGAACATCTTCTAATTTAATAATCGCTTTCAATTCAACAGATACAATATCTTCAATTAAAAAATCTACTCTTCTCGTGCCAATTTGCTTTTCTCTATAAAATATGGGCATTTCAAACTCTCTCTGAATCTGCATGCCCGCCAAAAGCATTTCTATTGCCAATGCTCGTTGGTAAATTACCTCCTGAAAGCCATTTCCCAGCCTTTTGTGAACCTCCATTGAACAGCCAATAATTTTAGAAGTTATTTCGGAATGTTTGTAGTGTTCATTAATCATGATAATCAATTAATCACGTGTATTTTGTCTGAACTGTGATTTTTATGATTAGGGTGATTGAAGTGATTAAAACTATCATAATAATCAAGTAAATCACCTGAATCATAGTTCAGACAATACATCGCATTCTGTCTGAACTGTGATTTTTATGATTAGTATGACTGGCATGATTCAAAATAATCAAATAAATCACCAGAATCATAGTTCAGACAATTAAAATAAATATAGGATTGATACGGCAAAGATGTAAGGTGAATTAGTTTACGGTAGGAATTAATGAATTAAAGGAAGCAGGTTTAGGACAGTAGAGCAAACTGGAATATTCAATAAAAAACCTATCACCTTATTTTATCAAGAAGTAATTTTGTCTTAACCATTCTAACAAAAAAAGCCCTTCAGTCAACCTGAAGAGCTTTTCAAAATGATTTAAAGGGAATTAAAGTTGCTTCATTAATTTCTCAGCCAGAACCGATTTTGGCACTGCACCAATCTGCTTGTCAACAATTTCACCACCTTTGAAATATAATAAAGCCGGGATGTTCCGGATTCCGAATTTCATTGAAATACCAGGATTGTTATCGACGTTTACTTTTCCGATAATCGCTTTTCCTTCATACTCTTTTGCCAGTTCTTCAACAACAGGGCCTACCATACGGCAAGGACCACACCATTCTGCCCAAAAATCAACCAATACAGGTTTGTCAGACTTAAGGACTAATTCATCGAAGTTTGCATCTGTTAATTCTAATGCCATAATAATGAGATTTACTGTTTATAATTCAAAGATAGTATTCAATATTCCTGCCACAAATTACTGCTGCTAATGTGACACTAATTCAACTTATACCGAACGCCAAGCAATTTAGAAATATCTTCTAGAAATTCATTGCTCGGATTTATTTTTACTGTTTTGGATGGCATCTCGAGAGTGGTTTCTTCTTCAAAATCCATGATCATGAATTTCAACTGACAATTACGCTGCGGGTTTTGCTCTGTATTCAGTTTTACTATCTCATCCATCTTAGTCATAAAAGTATCAGACAATTCAGTCAGAGGTAGTTGAATGGTCAGACATTTTGACATTTTATCACGTAATTCTGATAATAAGACAATGCTGTTAATCTTAAATTCCCAGTTATCCTTTTGCTTAAATTTCTCTTGAACAGTACCCCTCACCTGTAAAAACAAGCCCACTACAAGGTATTGCTTTAAATTGATGTAATCCTCCCCAAACAAAGCAATATCAAAGGTTTCACCATAATCCTCAAACATAAATGAACCAAAAGGCTTACCGGTTTTTGTGGTGCCATGCCTGCAGGCTGATACCAAACCACCGATAATCAAATCACGTTTACTTATTTTCTTAAACTCCTCCTGATCTTCTGGCAGGGCTTCGGTACTCTTCATTCTATTAAGCAGACTGAGGTGTTTCACCTGATGGGAGCAGAAGTTCTCCAGTTCAAACTTATAATTATCGAGCGGATGCCCTGTCAGATAAATTCCGATGGATTCTTTTTCATATTTAAGCTTCTCAATCAAACCCCATTCTTCACATTCAGGAAGCTGAGGTTCGGTAATTTCGGCATCATTGGTACCACCAAACAAAGAGGCCTGTGATGAATTTAAATTATTTTGAAAATCGTTAGTGTATTTAACCAAACGCTCAATTCCATTGTAAAAACCACCGTCCGGCTTAAAGAAAAACTGTGCACGATTAAAGCCAAAACAGTCGAATGCACCACCGTAAACAAGGTTTTCATAGACCTTCTTGCTCACTGCACGTGAATTGGTCCGGCGCGCAAAATCATACACACTGGCATACAATCCATTTGCCTCCCGCTCTTCCACTATACTTTCTACGGCCTTCTCCCCCACACCCTTCATTCCAGACATACCAAAGCGTACCTCACCTTTTTTATTCACGGTAAAGCTTAGTTCAGATTCATTGATATCAGGTCCTAAAACAGGGACACCCATCTTTTTACACTCTTCCATAAAGAAGGAGATTTTTTCGATGTTATTCTGATTGTTCAAAACCGCCGCCATGTATTCTGCGGGATAGTTTGCCTTCAGGTAAGCGGTTTGATAGGCTACAAATGCATAACAGGTAGAATGCGACTTATTGAAAGCATATTGTGCAAAAGCCTCCCAGTCTGTCCATACCTTTTCGGCAATTTTAGGATCATGACCGTTTGTATTGCAGCCCTCCATAAACTGAGCCTTCATCTTATTCAGAACCTCAATCTGCTTCTTACCCATCGCCTTACGCAGCATATCCGCATCTCCCTTACTAAAACCGGCAAGCTTTTGGGACAGAAGCATTACCTGCTCCTGGTACACCGTAATACCGTAAGTTTCCTCCAGATGCTCCTGCATATCCATCAGATCATAACTCACAGCTTCACGGCCATGCTTACGGGAAATGAATTTAGGTATGTACTCGATTGGTCCCGGACGATAGAGCGCATTCATTGCAATCAAATCCTCAAACTTATCCGGCTTCAGATCACGCAGGTACATTTGCATTCCGTCGCTCTCAAACTGGAAAGTACCGTTGGTATCCCCACGTTGATAAAGCTCAAAAGTCTTCTGATCTTCCAGTGAAATATAATCGATATCGATTTCGACATTATGATTCTGCTTGATTAAACGCAGCGCATCTTTTATAATGGTTAGGGTTTTAAGTCCCAGAAAGTCCATCTTAATTACCCCAGCGTCTTCAATCACCCGGCCGTCAAACTGGGTGACCAGTAAGTCAGATTCCTTGGAAGTCGCGACAGGAATAATATCCGTAAGATCGTATGGTGCAATGATGATACCTGCCGCATGAACTCCCACGTTCCGCACTGAACCTTCCAGGATCATCGCTTCTTTCAATACATCCGCCTGCAGGGAATTACCATCTTCCAGAATTTTCCTCAATGTTTTAATATTCTCAAAATCTTCGGGATTCTGCTCTTTCTTGACCGTATCAATTGGGGCTGTCATCACCTGGACAAGGTTCGTTCCCGGTTTGTCCGGGACCAGCTTAGCCAGCATATTCGATTCAGCAAGAGGCAGATCAAGCACCCGGGCAACATCCTTAATGCTGGACTTTGCAGCCATGGAACCATAGGTTATGATCTGAGCGACCTGATTCTTACCATATTTATCCACCACATAATCAATCACTTTCTGCCGACCGGCATCATCAAAATCCGTATCAATATCGGGCATTGACTTACGATCGGGGTTCAGGAAACGCTCAAACAGCAAATTGTATTTGATAGGATCGATATTGGTGATCCCGATGCAATAGGCAACTACAGAACCTGCGGCAGAACCACGCCCCGGACCGATAAACACTCCCAAATCGCGGCCGGCACGGATGAAATCCGCTACAATAAGGAAGTAACCTGCAAAACCCATCGTACTGATCGTAAAGAGCTCGAAATTGAGGCGTTCTTCAACTTCCGGACTTATGTCCACATATCGGTTTTTGGCCCCTTTAAAAGTTAGGTCTTTGAGGTATTCCCACTGATTCATGTTCTCTGCTTCTGCACCCTGATGGATTTTAAATTCATCAGGAATCGGGAAATTAGGAAGCATGATATCCCGCTTCAATTCAAGAATTTCCACCTTATCTACAATCTCATTTGTATTGTCGAGAGATTCGGGAAGGTCATGAAAAACCTTTCCCATTTCTTCCTGACTCTTGAAAAAGAACTGATCATTTGGGAATCCAAATCTAAAACCCTTTCCGCTTTCCTCATCTGTTGCAATCGGCGTACTTTTCATGTCGCCGGTATTCACGCATAAAAGGATATCATGCGCATTAGCATCCTCCTGATCCACATAGTGCGAATCGTTGGAGCAAATCACCTTAACGTTGTATTTCTTTGCAAATTTGAGCAAAACAGCATTAACCGTTTCCTGTTCGGGGATACTATGACGCTGAAGTTCGATGTAATAATCCTCGCCAAAGAGGTCAAGCCACCATTTAAATTCAATTTCTGCTTCTTCCTCCCCTTTCTTCAAAATAGTTTGAGGCACCGAAGCACCCAGGCAACAGGTAGTCGCAATCAATCCCTTATGATATTTGAGGATCAGTTCCTTATCAATTCGTGGCCATTTGCTGTACAAACCTTCGATATAGCCCAGAGAGCATAATTTTACAAGGTTTTTATAGCCTTCCGCATTTTTGGCAAGCAATAGCTGATGAAAACGCTGATCGCGCTTCTCCTTTGTAAACTGCTTGATATGCCGGTCGGACACCACATAAAACTCACAACCTACAATCGGTTTTACCCCATGTTTTCCGGCTTCGGCGACGAATTTGAACACCCCGAACATGTTTCCATGATCAGTTATTGCCATTGCTTTCATTCCATCAGCTTTAGCCTTTTTGAAGAGCCGCGAAATATCTGCCGCACCATCCAACAGTGAAAATTGTGTATGAACGTGCAGATGCGAAAAATCAGGCATAAAGATAATTTTGGGATGAAATCAAATTTACGAATCTTTTAGGGTGGGAAGAAGGGTGTTGAAAAGTATAAAGATATTAACGATACCCTTGGCAAAACATAATCTACTAAGATTTGCAGTAGAATATCAATGTCAGGAGGTACTTACAGGTAATCTTATCACATTCAGTAATTTTAGTAAGGAGAATATTCAGAACTTAATTATTAATTTGCGCAGATAATCAATTATAAAAATCTTATGGCTCCGGGAATTTTACTTAGTTTTCTGATTGGATATTTTTTGATGCTGTTGGGTATCTCCTACTTTACATCCAAAAAATCTTCAGACAATTCAACCTTTTTTACCGCTAACCGAAATTCAAAATGGTACCTGGTAGCTTTTGGAATGATTGGTACGGCCTTGTCAGGGGTAACCTTTATCTCAGTCCCGGGAGAAGTTGGTAATCCCGCAGGCAATGAATTTAAATATTTCCAATTCGTTTTAGGGAATGCCATTGGCTTCATCATCATCGCGACTGTCTTGCTCCCACTCTATTACCGGATGAATCTGACCTCGATTTATACCTATATTGAAGAGCGTTTAGGTACATACAGCTATAAAACTGCTGCGAGTATTTTCCTTTTGAGCCGTACAATCGGCTCATCATTCCGTTTATACCTGGTTGTAATCGTATTACAACGCTTTATTTTCGATTCTTACGGTGTACCCTTCTGGGCAACAGTGCTCATCTCACTCGCATTAATCTGGTCTTACACCTTTAAAGGCGGTTTAAAAACGATTATTATTACTGACACCCTTCAAACCTTATTTCTCGTTTCATCGGTCGTGTTGACCATATATTTTATATGTGATAGCCTGAACCTGAACTTAGTAGAGGCTTTTGATACTATTAAGAACAGTGGTTATTCGAAAGTATTCTTTTACGAAGATTTTATGACCAGTAAATTCCATGTCAGCAAACAATTGCTTGGAGGAATTTTTGTAACCATAGCAATGGTGGGCCTCGATCAGGATATGATGCAGAAGAATTTGAGCTGTAATAATATCAAGGAAGCCCAGAAAAACATGTTTACGTTCACCACTGTTTTTGTGATTGTTAATATATTCTTCCTGAGTGTAGGCGCATTACTCTACATTTATGCCAGTAAAAATGGAATTGATTTACCGCTTGATCATATTACCGGCAAACCAAGAACCGACTTTCTATTCCCCGAAATCGCTTTCAACCATTTATCACTGGTTCCGGCTGTAGTCTTCATGCTTGGATTAACTGCCGCTACTTTTGCTACTACCGATTCAGCCTTAACTGCACTGACCACTTCCTTTTGTGTGGATTTCCTTGGATTCTCAAAAAGAGAAGATTTAAATTCTCCTGCAGCAATCCGAACCAGACATATAGTTCATGTCGGCATTTCTCTGCTGATGTTCATGGTTATTGTATTGTTCAATCTTGTAAATAATGCGGCGGTTGTAAGTGCGATATTCACAGTAGCGTCCTACACTTATGGTCCATTACTGGGCCTTTATGGTTTCGGATTATTTATGAAAAAGAGAGCTGTGAAAGACAAAATAGTACCCTTCATTTGTTTATTATCACCGGCAATTTGTTATTTTCTGAATGCAAATTCAAAAACTTTAATGGCTGGCTATATTTTTGATAATGAACTAATCGTAGTAAACGGACTGATTACATTTATTGGTTTATTATTGATCAGCAAACCCGCTACAAGCAAAACACAATTTTAATACACTTGAATCCAATTATGAGTAATGACGATAAAATAAGGCTTGCATTCGAAAATAAAAACTGGCAGGAAATAAAGGTTACCGATTCTTGGCAGATCTTTAAAATTATGGCCGAGTTTGTGGATGGTTTTGAAAAACTGGCTAAAATCGGACCTTGTGTTTCTATTTTTGGATCTGCAAGAACATCACAAGAAAATAAATATTTTAAACTGGCTGAAGACTGTGCCAGAATGCTGACTGAACGCGGTTATGGCGTGATATCAGGTGGTGGGCCCGGAATCATGGAAGCCGCAAACAAAGGTGCCTTTGAAGCCGGAGGTAAATCTGTGGGGTTAAATATTGACCTGCCTTTTGAACAATTCCATAATAAATACATCGACCGCGATAAGAACCTTGATTTTGATTATTTCTTCGTTCGAAAAGTCATGTTCATGAAATACTCCCAGGGGTTCATAATACTTCCGGGTGGATTTGGAACTATGGATGAGATGTTCGAAGCCTTGACCCTCATTCAAACCGGAAAAGTAGCTCGTTTTCCAATTGTATTAGTCGGTGTTTCATACTGGTCAGGTTTGATGGATTGGGTGAAAACCAATATGCTGGAGCAGGAACACAATATCAATGAAGATGACCTGAATCTGTACCGTTTGGTAGATACTGCAGAAGAAGCAACAGAGCACATCTTCAGGTTCTATGAGAAATATGTTTTGAAACCAAACTTCTAAATACCTGTTGTCAGTTGTCAGTGATGTAGTACTAATTACAAAATGACTAGTAATAGTTTTTATTCATTCCGGGATTAAGTTATTTTCATTGAACAAGCATTGATTCTTGATTCTTGGTTCTTGAATCAGTTAACTGTTGTCTGGAGATGAGTGCTTCATTTGAAATTAATCTTTCTGCTTTCAACTTTCGGCTTTAAGCTTTAAGCTTTCAGCTTTCTGCTTTCAGCTTAAATAGATTGCTCCAATCAAAAAAGTAACCGCTTTCCCCGACATCAACACCCTGTCCCCTTTATGCTCACACCATAATTCGCCCCGTCGTGCGGATACCTGATAAGCATGAAGTTTAAATTTTCCCAATCGGTCTGCCCAGTATGGAATCAGGTTACAATGTGAAGATCCGGTAACAGGGTCTTCATCAATACCTGCAGAAGGCGCGAAAAACCGGGATACAAAATCAGAGTTATCTCCGGGCGCTGTTACCACAAAGCCCAAAGATTCAATACGACTTAATGCAGCAAAATTTGGCTCTAAAGCTAAAATATCAGCTTCAGTCTCATAAACAATAAAATAATCTCTTGATCTTAGTATCTCTATTGGCTTTTTACCTCCCAGGGCCTCAATCAAGCCCTCCGGGACTTCGCAGCTTTGCGGAGCACGTGATGGGAAGTTGAGGGTATACAGATCGTTCTTACGACTTACTGTAAGTGTGCCGGCCTTCAAGGTGTGGAAATGAATGGTATCACCCTCAAAATTCAACTGGGTGAATAAAATATGCGCCGTAGCCAAAGTTGCATGGCCACAAAGATCTACTTCAGATTCGGGTGTAAACCAGCGTAATTCAAAATCCTTTCCCAGAGGGATGAAGAATGCGGTTTCTGCAAGATTATTTTCTGCTGCAATTTTCTGCATCTGAGGTGCAGGCAGCCATTCCTTCAGAGGACAGATAGCTGCCGGATTTCCACCAAACAACTTATCACTGAACGCATCAACCTGGTAAATTGGGATAGTAAGCATCTTATTTTCTGTTTTATTACACTAATGTCCGTAAAAATAGAATTTAATGATCAATATTAAAACCAGCCCGCTTTGTGGTGGAATACCCAGATCTATTGACAACTCCTATTTTTGACTGCATTGTAATGACCCGGAAAGGGTCAAATGTTTATAGCATTTCGTTTGCACGTAAATCCCGACCCCGAAGGTGGTCGCATGTGATAAGGCTCCACATACGACCACCTTCCGGGGTCGAAAAACGGAATTAGATGGCGTTTCTATAAACATTCGACCACCTACGGGGTCGGTTGGACGCCTATTTTAAGAGATGAAATTTGTGGAAAAAAGGTAAATTATAAATGGTGGCAAGGTTGAGAGGTGAAACATTTCTCAATTTAACTGTACAGCAGTGATTGTCACCCGATAGCTATCGAACCCCTATTTCCTATTCCCTATTTCCCATTCTCAATTCTCAACTTCCAACTCTCAATTAATAATACGTTAACCGTATCACCCCCGCCAAAGCCTTAGCCAATCTCACAACCTGCCGCGTATAGCCATATTCATTATCATACCAAACATAAATCACTGCTGATTTACCGTCTTTTGACAAGATAGTAGCTGGTCCATCTACAATAGAAGCATGACTGTTTCCAATCACATCACTCGAAACAAGCTCATTAGAGATCGAATATTCAATCTGTTCAACCATATCACCAAAAAGTGAAGCCTCTTTCAATGCCATTTCAATAGCAGATTTTGAAACTTCAGTATTCAAAGTCAGGTTAAGAATGGCGAGTGAAACATCCGGAGTTGGGACCCTAACCGCATTACCGGTTAATTTACCTTCCAGAGCTGGAAAAACTTTAGAAACCGCTTTATCAGCCCCGGTTTCGGTAATAACCATATTTAAGGCCGCTGAGCGACCCCTGCGGTATTTTTTATGATAATTATCCAGCAGGTTCTGGTCATTGGTGTAACTGTGTACCGTTTCAATATGGCCCTTTTCAATCCCAAAGGCATCCTGAATAATCTTCAAAACCGGCACAATCGCATTGGTGGTACAGGAAGCTGCCGAAAAAATAGTTTCTCCATTATTGAAATCGCTTTGGTTTACCCCGAAAACAATATTAGGAACATCCCCCTTACCGGGAGCTGTTAAAAGTACGCGTTCTATACCTTTGGATGCCAGGTGTTTTCCAAGTCCTTCACGGTCGCGTAATACCCCGGTATTATCAATTAAAAGCGCTTTGCTGATACCATAGCTTGTATAATCTACTTCGGATGGATCTTTGGCAGCAATCATGAAAATAAGTTGTCCATTAATAACAAGTGCCTTTTTTTCAAAATCTTCTGTGATCGTCCCTAAAAACGGGCCATGAACTGAATCATTTCTTAAAAGATCAGCACGCTTGATCAGATCTTCATCACTGTAAGAACGCGTAACAATAGCTCTAAGGCGTAATTGTTCTCCCTTGCCTGCCTGCATCACCAGCTCACGTGCAGCAATCCGGCCAATGCGGCCAAAACCATAAAGAACCACATCCCTCGACTGCATTTTGATTTTGTCCTTACCGATATGGTGGGCAAGATTTTTGATTACAAAATCTTCAATACTCGAAAACTGACCATCTGCATCTATCCATTCGGCAGCCAGACGACCAATATCAATACGGGAAGGCGCAAGATTAGACTTCGCAATTGCCTGCGCAATTGCCAAAGATTCATATATTGAAATATTCTTATTGATAATGGTCTTAGCATACTGATGATGTGCTAAAATTTCACTGCTACCGATATCAAAGAGGGGTTTCCGGAAGAGCAGAAGTTCGATTGATCGGTCAAACCAAAGCTTACCCACTACATTTATCAATTCTATTGCCTTTTTCTCTTTGTCGATCCAGCTATTGAACTCGTTCTCGTATACGTTTAACATGCTTTTAGAATAATTTGCTTCAAAAATAAAAAAGATCGGATCATTGACCCAATCTTTTCATTTACATCATTCAGGAATTTTATCCCAGGTATGATTTCAATATTTTGCTTCTGGATGTATGACGAAGACGCTGCAAGGCTTTGTCCTTGATCTGTCTTACACGCTCTCGGGTAAGATTAAATTTCTCGCCAATTTCTTCAAGCGATAATGGATGATTGGTGCTGAGTCCGAAGAAAAGCACAATAATCTCACGTTCACGTTCAGTTAATGTTGACAATGAACGTTTAATCTCTTCTGATAATGATTCATTGATCAGGTTACTATCTGTATTCGGATCGCTGTTCTCAAGCACATCCAGCAAGGTATTTTCTTCTCCCTGAACAAATGGAGCGTCCATAGAAACATGGCGACCTGAATTGCTTAAGGTATCTGAGATCTTTTCAACTGTCGTTTCCAGATTTTCAGCTAATTCCTCAGGAGATGGCTCACGCTCAAATTCCTGCTCTAATCTCGAAAATGCTTTACTGATTTTGCTTAAAGATCCAACCTGGTTTAAAGGTAAACGAACAATTCTTGACTGCTCTGCAATAGCCTGTAGAATTGATTGACGAATCCACCAAACTGCATAGGAAATGAATTTAAAACCCTTGGTTTCATCAAAGCGTTTGGCAGCTTTAATCAATCCCAGGTTACCTTCATTAATCAAATCTCCCAAAGTCAAACCCTGATTTTGATATTGTTTTGCAACAGAAACTACGAAACGTAAATTGGTCTTTGTCAAACGCTCAAGAGCAGCCTGATCGCCCTCTCTGATCTTTTGTGCTAATATTACCTCTTCTTCGGCGGTTATTAAGTCTACTTTACCAATCTCGTGTAAATACTTGTCCAGGGACTGCGATTCACGGTTGGTAATGGATTGGGTTATCTTGAGTTGTCTCATTTATGAATAAATACTCCTATATAAAAGTTTGCAAATTTAACTAAAATTTGCAATCAAATCATTAATTAAAATCAAAATTTAGCTGATTTTTAAGGATTTAGCGAAAATAATTTGATGATTTTAACACTACAAAAATCATTCCATTTATCCTCTTTTCCTCTAATATAAACTCGAAAAAATAAAGGAAAGTATAGCTCAGGTTAAATTTCTGTCTCTAAACCAAACCTCATCAGGTTTTGTGTCAAATTTCTCCATGCGTTCAATTAATATTTTTGGATCATGATCTGATAGCACCAATTCACGATTTAAGGGCTTGAGGAATTTTTTCTCCACCATGAGGTCAATTTGCAACAATAAGGGGTTATAAAACCCATCAACATTAAGCAATCCGATTGGATTTCCATGAATTCCAAGCTGCAACCAGGTCAAAACCTCGAAAAACTCTTCCATAGTTCCAAATCCCCCGGGCAGTGTGATTATGCCATCAGAAAGATCCGCCATCTTTTGCTTCCGCTGATGCATATTTTCAGTGATGATCAATTCAGTAAGTCCGGTATGGCCCACTTCCTTATCCATTAAGAATTGCGGAATCACCCCAATGGCTTTCCCTCCACGTTTTAGAACCGCATCAGCAATCAGACCCATCACGCCTACCCTACCACCACCAAAGACCAGTGAGATCTCTTTCTCAACCATTACATCAGCCAGATCATTCACCGCCTTCAATAAGAGCGGATTGCCGTCAAAATTGGAACCACAAAAAACAGAGATAGATTTCATTAGTATTGAGTATTTAGTATTGAGTATTGAGTACAGCATGATTTGTACTCAATACTCTATTTTTTTTTCAATTTGGAATTAGAAAATATAGATTCAATTTTCACTAAAAGTATTGAGTTTTATTATTGAGTAAATTGAATTAAGGGATAAATATCAAAACCTGTCCATTACTAACTAAGTTCCCTCCTACGTCGGGATGACATCCTACACTGTGCAAACGCTCGACTCTCAATTCTCCACTCTCAATTCTCAATTCTTACCGGCTGTAATTCGGTGCCTCCTTCGTAATCGTAATATCATGCGGATGGCTTTCCCTCATTCCTGCGGCAGTGATCTTCACGAAGCGGGCGTTTTGCAGATCATCGATTGTTGCTGCACCGCAATAACCCATGCTGGCTCTGAGTCCGCCGATAAGCTGGTACATCACCTCAGAAAGGGAACCTTTAAATGCAACCCTTCCAACAATACCCTCGGGAACAAGTTTTTTAATATCATCCTCCACATCCTGGAAATAGCGGTCTTTGGAACCCTGCTCCATCGCTTCAATAGATCCCATACCACGGTATGACTTAAACTTTCTACCTTCATAAATGATCGTTTCACCCGGTGATTCTTCAACCCCCGCGAATAATGATCCCGCCATAATCGAGCTTGCTCCTGCAGCAATAGCTTTGGCAATATCTCCGGTTTGTTTGATCCCCCCGTCGGCTATCACCGGAATACCCCGGCCCTTTAAAGCTTTGGCACATTCATAAACGGCATATAATTGAGGAACACCTACGCCCGCAATAATACGGGTCGTACAAATTGAGCCAGGGCCAATACCCACCTTAACCGCATCAGCTCCAGCATCAGCAAGGGCTTTGGCGGCTTCGCCGGTAGCAATATTTCCAACAACAACCTGTAAATCAGGGTATTTGGCTTTAACTTCTTTTAATTTTTCTATAACTCCGCGGGAATGACCATGTGCAGTATCAATGGTAATCACATCCACACCAGCCTTGACCAGAGCATCCACACGCTCTATTGTGTCATAAGTAACGCCTACTGCGGCCCCAACCCTTAATCGGCCGTGCTCATCTTTACATGCATTCGGGAAATTTTTAAATTTCTGAATATCCTTGAAAGTGATCAAGCCGCTTAAGCGACCATCTTTATCAACTACCGGAAGCTTTTCTATTTTATAATCCTGTAGTATTTCTTCTGCCTGGGTAAGTGTTGTTCCTTCAGGAGCAGTGATCAGGTCTGAGCTGGTCATCACTTCCCGGACCGGTTTCTTCATATCCTTTTGAAAACGAAGATCACGGTTCGTAATAATCCCCACCAGTTTCCTGTCGGCATTGATAACCGGAATCCCCCCGATTTTATAATCCTTCATGATCAGAAATGCATCTGAAATCAAAGCCCCCTCATCCAAAGTAACAGGGTCCTGAATTATACCACTTTCCGAGCGTTTCACCTTCCTCACTTCATCCGCTTGTAATGCAATTGTCATATTTTTATGCAGCATACCAATACCACCAGCCTGAGCAATGGCGATAGCCATAACAGACTCGGTTACCGTGTCCATGGCAGCCGAAACTATGGGAACATTGAGTTTAATTTTCCGGGTGAAATAAGAACTGGTGTCTACATCACGTGGTAAAACTTCTGAATAAGCAGGGATTAAAAGTACATCGTCGTAGGTAAGACCTTCTGAAACGAATTTTTCTGGATCGAGTTGCATGGCAAATAATTGAGGGGTTATTACTTGCAGGGCAAAGGTAGGAAATTAATTGAGAGTTGAGAATGGAGAATTGAAAATTAAGTGTTTACAAAGCAGGATGTCATCCCTGCCTGCCGGCAGGCAAGGCCGACGCAGGAGGGAACTTAACGATTTTAAAGAATATTTTAATATTGAAAATCGATACAATAGCTATGAGATCCCTCGCTTGCTGTTGTCTGAACTATGATTCAGATGATTTATTTGATTATTATGAATCACTACAATCAGGCTAATCAAAAAAATCATAGTTCAGACAAAATGCAATCCATTGTCAGAACCATGATTCAGATGATTGATTTGATTATTATGAATCATTACAATCAAGCTAATCAAAAAAATCATAGTTCAGACAAAATGCTGAGAACCAATTCCTATCGGGTGGAGCGTTTTACAGAGCAGGATGTCATCCCGACTGTCCGTAGAGTTCAGCGCAGCGTCTCTACGGATTATTAAATGAGTAAGAGTCT
>CAYHGN010000035.1:0-6772 GCA_964356005.1 uncultured Sphingobacterium sp. | reverse complement strand
CTGTCCGTAGAGTTCAGCGCAGCGTCTCTACGGATTATTAAATGAGTAAGAGTCTTCAGACTCGCCTATGCTGTTGTCAGAACCATGATTCAGATGATTGATTTGATTATTATGAATCACTACAATCAGGCTAATCAAAAAAATCATAGTTCAGACAAAATGCTGAGAACCAATTCCTCTCGGGTGGAGGGTTTTACAGAGCAGGGTGACATCCCGACGCAGGAGGGAAATCGCGATTTTAAAGAATATTCCCTCTGGTCGGTGTTATCACCGCACCAGACTCATTTACTTTTTCCCAACAATAACCGGATGAAAATCATCAAAATTTAAATACCAGTTCGCAAGATTTAAACCACTCTCTGGTTGGTATTATCACCAAGGTCCCAGCATAGGCGCAGTGCGGGCCTTCACAGTACGTTAGCCTGGTAAATGTACAAAAGATCTATAGAAATCCAAATGATCGAAAAGCTACTCAGCCCGCATTGCACTTATGCTGTGTTAGCGGTTGGCAGCTTATCCAGTTTGGTTTGAGCAGGGTGGGTGCTGAGTGATTATCTTTCTCCTGATGAATGATTGATATTGCTGACGTTTTAGATAGAGTACAAGCTCTTTGGGCAAGTGTTATTGGCGTTTCGCCCTTGCCCAATGTGCTTGTAATTCAAAGTTTCGATGTGGGATTGTTTTGGAGGTGCTGGATTTCAAAAAGTGGCTAATTGATGTAGCTTACAGGATGACTGATGTCTCTTACGAGTTGACTAATTGCAACTATGTGGAAGTAACAATCATTTTTTCATAGCCAATGCCTTCTTCTCCACTGTTTGCTTTTTGCGCATATCGCTCACGACATATCATAAGAACTTTTCCGGAATTAGATAGATGTGTTTCCATGAAATGAGGTACTTCATCCCTGGGTTTTAACTCGTGATTTGGTTGGGTGACTTTCCTCTTTTGGGATAATATTTTTGTCACAAGGCGGACAATAATTTGCTTTCGGCAGTATTTTGACTTTTACTACCTTTAATTTGTTTGTTTTAGCTATTTCATTAATCGTCGATTGCGATACAAAACCATTATCTTTCTTAATAAAATCAGCATTTAGCTTGGTAAGTTCCTGAAAAGTGAGGGACTTATTATTTTTCGTTTTTTTTAAAAAGTCTAGACGCATATCTGAAGCAACCATTATTCTTTTGCCATTTGCCGCCTCTACCATCGCGTTGTTTCCATTATCTACATATAAGACACTTATCGCAGAATAAGGCTCACAATATGATCCCCAATCATCTGAAGTTGGCCATTCACCACAATTCACGCTGGCTAAATACCAACAGGTCCAACCAAAATACCATTCGCACGCGATACAAGCTGCCTTGGAATTTACACTACTAGATGTAATTACAATTGCACACAATAATACTTTAACTAAAAAACGAATACTTTTCATAAAATTGATTTTATTATTTCGCCTACTCTGTCCCCTTTTCGACCGTCGGGTGCTTACTCTTTCATGGATTTTAGGCTTGCTCCGTAGTGTAATGTAATACATTTTTAATACAAATACAAATACTAATTCCAGCAACTTGAGAAGTTGCCCGAGCAAAGTTGATTAATGAACTTTTCACACCTGTCCGTAGAGTTAAGCGAAGCGTCTCTACGGATTTTTAAATGAATAAGAGTCTTCAGACTCGTTTACAATTGATCAGTTAAAACACCGCCCAAATAAACTCATCTTTTCCCAACAATCACCCTTTGAAAATTCTCAAAATTCAAATATTTATTCGCAAGACTAAGCACCTCCTCCGGACTGATATTCCTTACTGTTTGAATATAATTCTGATAATAATCATAACCCAAACCCGAAAAATAGATGTTTTTGAATTTATCAGCATGAGAAAGCGCATTTTCAAGACTACCCAGCATAGAGCCAAGCATATAATTCCTAACCAATGCCAGTTCTTCTTCGCTAACCAAATCCTTCTTCAAAACAGCCATTTCCTTTTCAATTTCAGTCATCGCTGCCGAGCAAACATCTGCCCCAACTTCTGAAGCAATGAAGAAATAACCACTATTTTTTAAGGAAACCAGCGCCGAGCCAATGCCATAAGTAAAACCTTTGTCCTCACGGATATTGGCCATCAACCTCGAGCCGAAATAACCACCCAAAATGGTATTCACCACCTGCAAACCCGGAAAATCAGCATGGGTACGGTTAATGGAAACCTGTCCGATACGAATCGCCGACTGCAAAGCATCCGCCTTCTCCACATAATGCTCCTTTCCGGGACCTGCCTCGAATTCAAATTTATTTTCCTTGACATCAAAGCTATTATTCCAGTCTTTTCCGAACAATTCATCCAGAAGTTTGATAGTCTCATCCCGCACCTTACCGGAAACCATTACCGTACAATTTTTCGGCTGGTAAGCAGTCTTAAAATAGGATAATAACTGCTCCCTGTCTAGTTGATCATAATCAGCGGCTGTGATATCATAGCCGTATAACGTATCCCCAAATAAAACATGATTAAAGGTCTTGCGACTCACAAAATCATTTTTTTCGAGGTTTACACTCAATTTCTGCTTCTGATTACGGATCAGGGTATCAAGCTCTACCTGCGGAAAAACTGAATCTGAAATGATCGCCTTCACAATTGGCAAAGTATTCGCCAAATGCTTGTTTAGCGTATAAAGTGTAACCGATGAATGATCATTCGTATAATCTGTCTGCAGGAATGATCCATAATAATCCACCCGGTCCGCAATTTCAGTGGAACTCAATTCACTCGTACCATCATTTAGCATTGTATTGCAGGCAAAAGCCTGCAAGGGTTTTTTAAAATCGTAAGCGATATTGGCGAAAATAAATTCAATGCGAACCAGGTCCTGTTCCCCGCCATCGATACTGAAAATCTTTAATCCATTAGCCAGAATCAGGGGTTTTGCCCTGATCAGTTCTATATTTTCAACCTGTCCGAATGCCGGCGCCTGTGCTCTGTCGATCATGTTATTTTGCTAAATAGTATAGAGTGGATGAGTTTTCTTTACGGAAGATATGTGCAGCCTGAGCACGGATCTCTTCTGCACTAACATCCAGATATTTTTGAATTTCTGAATTCAGACCGTCCGCATCACCCAGCAATTCGAAATAAGCCAGATTCATAGCCTTGTCCAGCAGACTCATTTCCGAGAAGACCATTGTCGATTCCATTTTATTTTTCACCTTGGTCAGTTCGTCAACAGGAACCAATTCTGTACTGATCCGTTCCAGTTCCTTCCAGATGGCAGCCTCTGCCACTTCCATGCTGATCCCCGGCAAGGGTTTGCCTTCTACAACAAATAATCCGGCATCCAGACTCCCCGTCAGGTAGGCATTGATATCGCTGAATAATTTCTGGTCCTTTAACAGATTACGGAATAAGCGTGATGAATTACCTCTTGATAAAATATCTGAAATCAGATCGGCAGAATAATATCCCGCTTCAGTGCGGGATGGCATATGAAACACATTATAAATTGCATTCAGAGGCACATTGGCAGTAACCGTTTCTTTACGCTCTTCTATCTGATCATCCTCCACAGGCAGTAAACGCGCAAGCTTCTCCCCTGCCGGGATATTTCCGAACCATTTTTCAGACAGCCATTTGACTTCTTCCAGTTTCACATCCCCACCAACGACCATAATCGCATTCGAAGGATTATAATGACGTGCAAAAAAGGCTTTAACATCCTCAATATTCGCATTTTCGATATGATCCAGTGATTTACCAATCGTAGCCCATTGATACGGATGCTGTTTATAAGCCATCGGACGCAGTTTCAGCCAGACATCGCCATAAGGCTGATTAAGGTAACGTTGTTTAAACTCTTCGCAAACCACATTCCGCTGCACTTCCAGGCTTTTTTCTGAAAAGGCAAGACTCAGCATCCTGTCGCTTTCGAGCCAAAAGGCCGTTTCCAGATTGACTGAGGGCAGAGTGATGTAATAATTGGTAATATCATTACTGGTAAAGGCATTATTCTCACCTCCTACCCGCTGCAGGGGTTCATCATAGGATGGAATATTCACCGAGCCGCCAAACATCAGATGCTCGAATAAATGTGCAAAACCGGTTTGATCCGGATGCTCGTCGCGTGCACCTACATCATACAATATATTGACAACAGCCATGGGCGTTGTAGGATCTTCATGGACCAATACTTTAAGGCCATTGGCAAGCGTGAAACGTTCGAAAGAAACCATAAATCGGATCGGATTGAGGAGGCGAATTTAGGGAAAAATATGGAGAGGAATTGGCTAATTAGCAAATTAGAGAATGAGCAAATTAGCAAATTGAAATCCTGCTTTAAGAAGATTTTGATGCCACCGTCATCTCGACGAGCGTAAATGATTTAATATGTTGTGATAATTTTTCCGCACCCGTCATCTCGACGAGCGAATGAATTTGTGTGCTAGAATGAATTTCCACGCGAGGAGAGATCTGTTGCAATTAAATGAGAGAATGAACAATCGGGTGAACACCTGTCTTCCCTTAGCAACATTTTTTGTCTTGTTGAACTGATGGATATTTTACACTTCCGTAACTACAATAAACACAACAGTCGCCTTCCTGTGCTTTTAAAATGCTCTTGCATTTTTCACATTCATAAAAATACTGGCAGGCATCTGTCGGCATTGTTTCCTCTTTTTTATGTCCGCAGCTGGGGCACGTGATTGTTGATTGTAATGTAACTTCCATTTTAACTTTCCTTGTAACCCTATAACTGATTCAATAACCAGGAGCCAAGATGATGTTTTGGGTCAGGTGAAAATAGTGGTTTTGATTAAGAATTTACAATGAACCCGGATTTACAAACAACTAACAACCAACAACAGACAACTATTAAGCGCAAGCCTGCTCCTCACCCAAAATATCATGGGCACTGAATTTGCCTTTCCGGATGATACTGCAGAACTTATTAAACTCGTTCTGGGTTTTTTGAAGGTCGGAAGCACTGAATTCAAGATTGTCCCATAATTGCTCATTCAAAAAGCCATCTTCATCGCTTGCCAATTGGTTTTGAGCTTTAATCCACAGGTGATAGGAATCAGCTGTTTTCTGTTTAAGATACAGATACTGTTCTTTGTAAGTCATTTTTCAATAGATAGGTCAGTAAATATAAAAATTCTTCTTTCTGAAAGAAAAAAATTTTATCAAGGTTTTAAAGGAATATTAACAGAGGAGTACATGATAAAATCGGCAATTAACAAGAGCCTGATCTGTCATTCAAGATACCAACATCATACCATGTTCGTACCTTGTTCTTAGGATATTGCCCTCACACAGTCAAAAAGGGGGGCTTGTACGAACAAGATAAGAAGGAGGTACGAACAAAACCTGATTTTTAGACTTTTTTGAGATTTAGTTCAAAAATTGTGTTTTTGGGTGATTTAAAGCTGGAAATGCTTGCAAAAGATCTCTCCTCGCGCAAAAGACATTCTTAGATCCCAATTATTTCGCTCGTCGAGATGACGGATTATTAATGTCATGAGCACCATTTGCTAATTTGCTAATTTGCTCATTTGCTAATTCCCTTCATTAATAATTTACCAATTGTCAAATTCCTCCATTTGCTCATTTACTAATTTGCTCATTTACTAATTTGCTCATTTGCTAATTCTCTTATCTTTGTGCATGCTTACCTCCGATCTGCTTACCCGGGCTCTGAATTTTGAATTTCTTTCTGCCGAAGAAGGATTATTTCTGTTCAAACATGCGGCAACATCCGAACTGATGTACACTGCCAATGAGCTGCGTAAAAAGCAGGTACCTCACGGAAAAGTAACCTGGATCATCGACCGCAATGTCAATACCACCAATGTGTGTATTGCCAATTGTAAGTTCTGCAATTTCTTCCGCCGGCCGGGTCATGATGAAAGCTATATCACTGATATTGAAACCTATAAAGTAAAGATCGAAGAAACCTTCCGTTATGGTGGCGAGCAGTTACTCTTACAGGGCGGGCATCATCCCGACCTTGGGCTAGGCTTCTATGTGGATCTCTTCAAACAATTAAAGGAATTATATCCTACGCTAAAATTACATTCTCTTGGTCCGCCGGAAATTGCCCATATCGCCAAACTCGAAGGCCTAAGCCATACCGAAGTATTAAAAGCCTTAATGGCCGCCGGTTTGGATTCATTACCTGGTGCCGGAGCAGAGATCCTGAACGACCGCGTGCGCCGACTGATCTCCAAAGGCAAATGCGGGGGACAGGAATGGTTGGACGTCATGCGTGCGGCACATCAATTAGGTTTAACCAGCTCGGCAACCATGATGTTCGGGCATGTAGAAACCCTCGAAGAGCGTTTTGAACACCTGGTCTGGTTACGTGAAGTACAGTCTGAAAAGCCGGCTGATGCGAAAGGGTTTATTGCCTTTATTCCATGGCCTTTTCAGGATGATGGCACGCTTTTACGCAAGGTTAGAGGCATTACCAACCAGGTTACTGCTGATGAATACATCCGTACGATCGCTTTGAGCCGCATCATGCTGCCCAATGTTAAAAATATCCAGGCCAGCTGGCTAACCGTAGGCAAGCAGGTTGCCCAGATCTGTCTTCATGCCGGTGCAAATGATTTTGGTTCGATTATGATTGAAGAAAATGTGGTTTCGGCTGCCGGAGCGCCACACCGCTTTACCTCGCAGGGTATACAGGATTCGATACGCGAAGCAGGTTTTGAACCTCAGCTCAGAACACAGCAATACCAGTTCAGGGATTTACCGGAAATGACTGAACA
>CAYHGN010000034.1:0-29317 GCA_964356005.1 uncultured Sphingobacterium sp. | reverse complement strand
CGGCAAGGTTTATTTTACCCGGAGCTGTATTTCATTGGGACGGACAGCCCGGCAATAGGACCATTTGCCATTTGAAATAAACCTAAGGGGGTGGCAGCTGTACCTTTTTGCAGTATTGAGTTTCATAATATCTTATAACTCTGCTGCAAAAAAACGGCAGAACACAGGATTGGCAGGACCGAAGAGAAACAGACCCTGCTTTCTAAAACAAGAGAAAATCTTCAATCTAAATTTATCCTCGCATGATTTTATATCAAACTCAGGTTACAATAAAAAAGGGTATTCCCCACGGAAATGCCCTTCTGAAAAGAATATTATTGATTAATGACCTACGTGTCCGTCTGCACCATGAGCATGACCATGTGCAAGTTCTTCATCAGTGGCAGCACGAACAGAAATAATCTTACCAATAAAGTGAAGATCCTGCCCTGCCATTGGATGATTCAAATCTACGACTACAGCTGATTCGTTCACTTCATGTACTTTTGCCCTAAACTGATTCCCCTCATTATCCTGTAAAGGAAGAATGGATCCGATTTCAGGCATTTCCATATCTCCAAACATATCCAATGGAAGCTCAGTGATTGCATTTTCATCTTTTATACCGTAAGCATCCTCGGCTGCAATATGAAAATCATACAGATCGCCAATGTTCAAACCTGCCAGGTTTTCTTCGAATTTTGGAAGCATCATTCCAACTCCATATAAAAAAACCAAAGGGTTTTGCTCGTCAGCTTTTTCTACAAATACTTCCTGATCATTTTCTTTGGTGTAAAGATCGTAGGTTAGCGCTACAACGCTGTTTAATTGAATTATCATTTTAATAGTTTTAAGTAATAACAGGTTTGGGATTCTTAATCCTGACCAACTGGTCTTGTATTTGGATTATCGATTTGTTTAATTGCTTCAACTGCCTCTTTTACAGGCAAGAGACAAGTTTTATTCCGGCAAACATATATTTTTGTTACTGAGGTCAATTTGTCTGACAGCAAAGGTAATGTTCCTGAAGTTCCTCCCAAAAGTATTTTGTTAGGAATGTAATATTTTTCTATTTCCTCACGCTTTTCTTCTGCTTCAGTTCCGGTAATTGCTATCTCATATAATCCAAAAACATTATTTAGCAACAGGATAGCCCAGTTTGAATATGCTGAACCGTATGATTTGATATGAGGATGAACAGTTCGCAGCATACTTGTTGAAATTTCCAGATAGTTCTGCTGATCAAAGAAATGACCAAGTTTATAAAGGTTATTGGCCATTACAGAATTAGAGGAAGGAATCACATTATCCATAACTTCCTGTTTTCTGGCAATAAGCTGCTCTCCTGTTTTTGGTGTATAAAAGAACATCCCACTTTCGGTGTCATGAAAATCTGTTATTGTATAATCTGCCAATAGTTTTGCTTTATAAAGATAGCCTTCATCAAAGCAGGCTTCGTACAATCCGATTAAACCATCTATTACAAAGGCATAATCATCCAGAAATGCCCCCGACCATTCATCAAGGGAATTATTAGTAGAATATACTCTTCTGATTGCATTTCCAGACATAAGTTTATTCTGTATGAAAGCAGCACTCAATTTTGCTTTTTCAAGAAATTCAGGTTCGCCGAAAACACGATAGGCATCTGTATAGGCTTTCAGCATCATACCATTCCAGGATGCAAGGATCTTGTTATCAAGTCCCGGCCGAATACGTCTTGCTCTTGCAGCAAGCAACTTATTCTTTGCTTCAGAAATTTTATCTGTCAGTTCTTTCACGCTTATTCCAAGCTGGGAAGCCAGTTCAGAATCTTCCATACTTCTCATCAGAATATTTGTCTGTTCTTCCACCCAATTGCCATCATCAGTAATCTGATAATAAATGCAAAACAAGTCTGCATCCTTATCTATCACTGCTTGTATTTCATCCTTGCTAAAAGTGTAAAACTTACCCTCAACACCTTCGCTATCTGCATCCAGAGCCGAATAAAACCCATAATCAGTTGAAGTTAATTCCCGCTCCACAAAATCCAGACTTTGATATACCACATCTCTATAAATCGGATCAGGAGTGTACTGATATGCTTCAGAATAAAGTGAAATTAACTGTGCATTATCATAGAGCATTTTTTCAAAATGTGGCACATGCCATTTTCCATCGACAGAATATCGGGCAAATCCCCCACCCAGCTGATCATAAATTCCCCCAAATGCCATTTTTTGAAGGGTAATTCTTACTGCTGCATGAGCTACATCATCTTTCATTAAATGGGCATATCTCAACATAAATTGCCAGTTGTTTGGCAATGGGAACTTTGGAGCCCGATTATATCCTCCATCAACCAAATCGAAAGTTCGTTTCCAGGAAAGAAAAATGGCTTCCAGGTCCGTCCTATTAAAAAAAACATCTTCTTTAATCGGGATGAGCTGCTCCATCTGATTTACACCCTCAGTTAATTTAACCGCATAGGAAACAGCTTCATCGGGCTTTTCCCTCCAAAAATCAGCGAGATTGTTCAATAAACTTTTCCAGCCATTCTTGCGGAAATAAGTACCACCATATATTGGCCTTTGATCTGGAAGACAGAAACAATTAAGAGGCCATCCTCCACTTCCTGTCATTAACTGCACGGCACTCATATAAATTTGATCAATATCCGGCCGTACTTCACGATCAATCTTAATACAGACAAAATGCCTGTTCATAATTTCAGCAACCTCCACATCCTCAAAGCTTTCATGCTCCATCACATGGCACCAATGACAGGCTGAATATCCTATACTCACCAGAATCAGTTTGTTTTCAGTCTTTGCTTTTGCAAGTGCTTCATCACCCCAGGGATACCAATCAACAGGATTTTCTGCATGTTGCAATAAATATGGAGAGCTCTGGTTCTTTAATCTGTTTGACATAATTTGAAATAATTATGTAAAAATAAGAAAGGCCCAGTCAATTCAGGATGAATTAAATTTAATGACCTCTTCGTGTTGAAACTCGAAATTAAAACTTCAAGACACCAGATTTGCTCATAACTATCGAATTTTGAAGAATTATCATCTGGTGTAAACAGAAAGCTTTAAATTTCGCCATGAAAATAACTCATATAGATATATACAGATTTAGTATTCCCATGGAGCCATTTACAATCGCAACAGGCACCATGGATTTTGCACAAAATGTTTTTATAAGAATTCATACGGACAGTAATCATTATGGGGTTGGTGAATGCTCTGCATTTCCGATGATTGTTGGCGAAACTCAGGAAACCTGTCTGGCAATGGCCAAAGATTTTGCAGGAATGCTTAAAGGAAAAGATCCACTTGCAATAGCTGAAAGACTCCAGGATCTTCACAATTTCACTGCGCATAACTCAACGATAAAAAGTGCATTTGATATGGCACTTTATGATATTGCGGCAAAAAACGAAGGCCAGCCACTTTACAGGTATTTAGGTGGAAAAAAGAGAGTGATTGAAACCGATATGACTATAGGCATCGCTGAGCCTGAAGAGATGGCTAAAACTGCAATAAAATATCAGCAACAGGGTGCCCGAATTCTAAAAATAAAATTAGGTAAAGACCCTGATCTGGATTTGCGGAGAATCAGAGAGATAAGAAAAAAGGTTGGTGAACAAATAATTCTCAGAATTGATGCAAATCAGGGTTGGACTTTTGATGATGCAGTGAGGTGTTTAAATAGTATGCAGGAACTTAATATCGAGTTTTGTGAGCAACCGATGCGCACCTGGTATGATGATAAACTTCCTGAATTAAAACAACAGACAAGCATCAAAATCATGGCAGATGAGAGTTGTTATAATCATCATGATGCAAGAAAACTTATTAATTCAGATTCCTGTGATTATATCAATATCAAATTCGCTAAGTCGGGTGGAATTCATGAAGGACTTAAAATTCATCAAATAGCATTTGATTCAGGCATTTCGTGTATGATTGGCAGTATGCTGGAGAGTAGAATTGCCCTAAGTGCAAACTTACATTTTGCCTATGCCTGCCCGGGAATTAAATATTTTGATCTGGATACCTGCCTGCTGGGTCATCTGGTTGATCCGGTAAACGGAGGGCTCAGTTATGATGGATTTTTCCTGGATATCCCTGAAACTCCGGGTATTGGAGCAGATGCTGATGAAGGATTTCTAAAATCCTGCGAAAAGTGGAGTATTTAATTAACCTGAGTTCAATTTAAGGAAGGGTAAAATAATACGGTTATAACACATCATATTAGGCTCTGGTTAACAATAATTTGTTTGTTGAAACCAATCCCTGTGTGCTATAGGTCATTTCAGCCCTTTCCTCCGGAGTATTTCCGGCAAGGAATTGCGTTCTATGTCAAAGTACGAATAGCCGGAAGATACCTCCTCCGGCAAGGTTTATTTTACCCGGTGCTGTATTTCATTGGGACAGGCAGCCCAGCAAAAGGGCCACCGCCCCTGTAATTAAACCCGGGTGACAGCTCTATCTTTTTGCCCGAGCAAAATTTTATCTAAAAAAGCAATTTATCGGCAAAAACTAGGGCAGAACACGGGACTAGCGGAACAGAAGAGGAACATACACTGCTTTCAAAGCTTTCAAAACAATAAAAAATTATTCAATCTAAAACAGCGCTTCAAGATTTTATATCGAACTCACCTAAATAACAAAGGCCGGAAAATTCCGGCCTTTGTTATTTAGCAATCTATCTTTTCTTTATTTACTGAGTTCAGCAAAGTACTTATGAAACAGCGGGATTGTCTCGATTCCCTTATAGAAGTTAGCAATATCAAATTTTTCATTCGGAGAATGAAGATTATCGCTGTCCAAACCGAAACCCATTAAAACCGTTTTAATACCCAGCTCCTTCTCGAATAATGCAACAATTGGAATGCTCCCTCCACCTCTGGTTGGGATCGGTTCCTTACCAAAAGATTCAAAAATTGCTTTTTGAGCTGCTTTGTAAGCTATACTATCAGTTGGCGTTACCACGGGTTCACCTCCATGGTGTGGTGTAACTTTAACTTTTACACTTTTGGGTGCAATACTTTCAAAATGATCTTTAAAAAGCTTTGTAATCTTATCAGATTGCTGGTTTGGAACCAGACGCATAGAAATCTTTGCAAAAGCTTTAGATGGCAGAACGGTTTTGGCTCCTTCGCCAATATAACCACCCCAAATACCATTAACCTCCAGAGTTGGGCGGGTACCGGTTCGTTCCAGAGTAGTATAACCTTTTTCCCCCCATAACTCATCTACCTTCAAATCGATTTTATATTCCGACTCATTGTAAGGTGCTCTATTGAGCATTTCCCGTTCTTCCACACTTAATTCCAGCACATCATCATAAAAGCCAGGGATTGTAATATGATTATTTTCGTCGTGCATGGAGGCAATTAACTTAGCCAATATTGTTGCCGGATTTGCAACCGCACCACCATAAACACCTGAATGTAAATCACGGTCTGGTCCTGTAACCTCAACTTCTACATAAGATAGTCCGCGTAAACCAGTTTCTAATGAAGGATGCTCCAAACTTATCATGGAGGTATCTGATATCAAAACCACATCGGCCCTTAAGCGTTCCTTGTTCTGACTAACAAACATTCCAAGGTTACTCGAACCAACTTCTTCCTCCCCCTCAATCATAAATTTAATATTACAAGGAAGTGAATTGGTACTAATCATAAGCTCGAAAGCCTTCACATGCATGTAGAATTGCCCCTTATCGTCGCATGAGCCACGTGCATATATCTTTTCATCCCGAATTGTCGGTTCAAAGGGTGGGGTATGCCATAAATTAAGCGGATCAGGTGGCTGAACATCATAATGTCCATATACCAAAACAGTTGGGAGCGAGTTATTGATAATTTTTTCACCATAAACAATCGGATAGCCAGCTGTTTCGCAAATTTCAACAGTGCCGGCACCGGCAGATTTAAGCTTTTCAGCCACATATTCCGCAGTTTTAAGCATATCGGCCTTAAACTTTGGATCTGCACTTACTGATGGAAATCTCAACAATTCAAATAACTCATCCAGAAAGCGCTGTTTATTTTCGCTCACATATCGTGTAATATCTTGCATATAATCGATTTTTATGCAAAGATATGAATCTATGCTTAGTCATGAATCATTGTTCGAAAAATCAATTAGGAATGATTTTATACCTCGCCTAAACCAGGATCAAATTTCACTGATTCTTTACCGAACTATAATTGATTCAGAATAAATTAATCCCAGCTTGCAAGACGTTTGTCGTTGTTATCATTTGATCCATTGAGTTTTGCTGAAGCAACTTTTTGTTCTGACTTAGAACTTTCTGCGGAACCTGTGTTGTTGCCAACTACTGTAAAACCTAATGATACAAAACTAGCTACTGACAATATAATGATGAATTTTTTCATGATAGTTTATTTTAATTTCCCTGATTTTTCAGGAGTGATAAATTTTGTTAAAAAAAATTAAAGTTGCGATCATCCTGAGAAGCACTGCTTTTTGTCAGAATGAACAATCAAATGACTATTTATTTGTTCTTCCTTGTTCTTACAGGCTTAGAGGCTGTGGATGTTGAATCTACAGTGCTAGTAACCTTCAGGGTTGTAGATTCAGGCTGAATAATGTCCCAATCACCACAACCACGGCATAGAATTCCTTTATCTGCCTTAATCAAGGATTTTTCAACTGGCATTGCTTGTTCATCCTTTTCACAAGCACTAAATAATACTGTCCCAATGACAGCTACTGTTAATAATAATCTTTTCATGAGTTTAGGGTTAATTTTAGTGTTAAATTATTTTAAATTTTTATTTATGAATTTCGAAATAATGTCAAATAATAATTAAACGCTGCTGGTAATTGTATATTTTTTTTTTTAAACTTACAGCTAAATATGGAAATGAAAATTTTGAAATTAATAGTAATAGTAATAAGCTTTTTCACTTATACTCAAAGTTTCCAAAATAGTTACGCAAATATCAAAAATATTTCTGACACCACTCAAGTTAATCAACTTAATTCTCAAGCATTTAGATCTCGCCTGATCGACCCGGACATCACAATCTCTAAAGCTAATAAAGCACTAAAAATAGCAGTAAAAATCAATTATACGAATGGTATTGCTGAATCCTATCGTGTAATTGGAGTCGGAAATAGTTATAAAAATTCTATTGATATAGCAATTGAAAACTATCTGAATGCCCTAAGCTATTTTAAAAAGAACAAAAATCTGGAAGGGGAGGCAAAAGTTTATAATAACATAGGAAATCTTTATCGCGATATTGATTACACCAAATCCTTAGAAAACTTTGAAAAATCATTAAAAATTGCAACAAAGCTGAATATTAAAGATTTAATTGCAGGTCTTAAATTAAATATCGGAACAGCTTATCAACAAAGAAAAAATTATTCAAAAGCATTATCCTATTACCTGGAAAGTCTTTCAATGTTCGAAAGCCTGAATAATAAAATAGGAATTATTCAAAGTCATCAGAATCTGGGTGTGCTTTATTTGAATCTAAGAGACTTTAAAAGTGCTGAAGTGCATCTGACTGATGCATTGAAGAAATCAAAAGAAGAAAAATTAAATAACTCCATTGCAGCAATAAACTTAACCCTAAGTTCAGTTCATATTGCCCAAAGCAAGTTTGAAGAAGCTGAAAAAACGATAACAGAGGGTTTAAAGTATGCCGAATTACTTCAGGATTCAAAACTCGTACGTAACTACACGCTTACCTCTTTTGAACTTGAAAGTAAACGTAAAAACTATTTTATGGCCTTAACTTTATTACGAAAAGCCTACCGTGAAGATAGTGCCAAATACGTTAACAACATATCTGATAAAATCAGTCTCCTGGAGTCACAACATGTTCAACTTGAAAAACAGAAAGAAAACGAACTAACTATTGCCAGACAAAAAAACACCCAATTATTTTTGTGGGCAAGTATTTGGATCGCAATTATGGCGTTTTTTGTTATCTATTTATTAATAAAAATCGTCCGTAAGTCTGCAGTTAATAACAGAGAATTAAGCCGTCTGAACCACGAAATATCGAAACAAAAAGATGATTTGGATATGATTAATCAGAATCTCGAAGAAATAATTGAAGCCCGGACTAAGGACATTAAGATCAAGAATAAAAAGTTATCAGAATACTCCTCTCACCTGTCTCATCAAATCAGAAGTCCGGTAGCAACATTGAAGGGTCTTATGCTGTTGGAAAAGGATGAATTGATAGAAAAAGATCAATTAGTTGAGCAAATTGGCTTATGCCTTCATGATCTTGATGATAAGATCAAGAATATCAATGAAGATCTCAATAATCCTAATAAATCAAGTTTGATCAGCGAAGATTAAACTTTGGTTTCCTTCGCTGATTTAGCAATAATTAGCTACTCTTTCAATTATTGGTTTAGGCATAAGAATTCAAAGCCGGACCTTAATCTCAAATCTCTTTCTTAATTTAGCAGACAAAAACAGGAGTAAATTTTGAATTATTTAGACGGACTAAATCCTTCTCAGCGGGCGGCAGTTGAACAGATAGAAGGACCAGTGATGATTGTTGCCGGTGCAGGATCCGGGAAAACACGCGTAATTACCTACCGAGTAGCGCATCTTATCAGAAAAGGTGTTGACCCATTCAACATTCTGGTATTAACATTTACAAATAAAGCTGCGAAAGAAATGCGGGAACGTATCATGAAAGTGGTCGGTCCGGAAGCTAAAAATATCTGGATGGGCACCTTTCACTCGGTGTTTGCAAAACTCCTTCGTGTTGAAGCCAGCAAAATCGGTTATCCAGCCAATTTCACAATTTATGATACAGATGATAGCAAAAGCCTTATTCGAACCATCCTCAAGGAGAAACAATTAGATGATAAATTATACAGTGCAAATTTCGTCTACAACCGGATATCATCCTCAAAAAACAATCTTATTTCTCCTGCCGAATATCTCCAAAATGAACATATTCAGGCTGAAGACTTTTCAACCGGGCGCGGAAATTTAGGAGAAATCTACCAAACATATGCTCAGCGTTGTTTTAAAGCTGGTGCAATGGATTTTGATGATCTTCTTTTTAAGACAAATGTGCTGCTACGAGAGCATCCTGAAGTGCTTTACAAATACCAGAATAAATTTAAATATTTAATGGTTGATGAGTATCAGGATACTAATTTCTCTCAATACCTGATTGTTAAAAAACTTGCTGCAAACAATGAAAACATCTGTGTTGTTGGAGATGATGCCCAAAGCATTTATGCATTTCGGGGAGCTAATATTCAAAATATACTCAATTTTGAAAAAGACTATCCTGACCTGAAAGTTTTTAAACTTGAACAAAATTACCGATCCACACAAAACATTGTCAATGTGGCCAATAGTATTATTGCAAATAATAAAAATCAGTTGAAAAAATCAGTCTTTTCTGAAAATGAAGAAGGCGATAAAATCAAGGTTTCGAGGGCTTTCAGCGATAATGAGGAGGGTAAAATTGTAGCTGAGGCCATTGTGCAGGAACAGGCACAAAAAGGATCAAAATATCATGACTTTGCTATCCTGTATCGCACAAACGCTCAATCAAGGGCGATGGAAGAGGCACTCCGAAAATTAAATGTTCCCTACAAAATCTATGGAGGGCTCTCATTTTACCAGCGTAAAGAAATTAAAGATCTTATTGCCTATTTCAGGCTCACCTTTAATCCCAATGATGAGGAGGCCCTTAAACGAGTGATTAATTATCCAAGACGTGGAATTGGAGACACTACGATTGAACGCATTATGATTGCTGCCGACAATAATACCATGACCATGTGGGAAATTATTTGTGAGGCTCCTAAATACCTGGATTCAAGAAGCTCCTCTTCAGTTGCAAACTTCGCTTCTTTGATTCAAAGTTTTCAGGTGATGACTAAAACGCATTCGGCTTATGATACCGCTTTGCACATTGCTCAGCACTCTACCCTACTGAAAGATCTTTATTCGGATAAATCTGTTGAAGGATTTAGTAGATATGAGAATATTCAGGAACTATTAAACGGGATAAAAGAATTCAGTGAACGTGAAGATATCGAAGAAAAAAGTCTTGATATATTTATGCAGGATATTGCCTTGCTCACCAATGATGACAATGACAAAAACCCTGATGCTGATACCGTATCACTAATGACCATCCATTCGGCAAAAGGACTTGAGTTCGACAATGTATTTGTTGTTGGATTAGAAGAGAACCTCTTCCCCTCCCAAATGGCATTAAGTTCACGTACAGATCTGGAAGAAGAGCGCAGACTTTTTTATGTTGCCATAACCCGGGCAGGAAAAAAGCTGATGCTCTCCTATGCAACATCACGCTACCGTTGGGGTACTTTAACAAGCTGTGAACCCAGCAGGTTTATTGAAGAAATTGATGCCAGATATCTTGAATTAGATTTTAAACCACAGACAAAAAATTCAGATACTTCACTTTTTGACGATGAAAGGTCGGCATGGCAGCAGAAAGAAACATTCAGCAAACCCAAACCATCATCTATTCCCAAGACAAGCTCGATTCTTCCTAAAGCACATGTGCCCAGTGAAGGATTCGCTCCATCGGATACTTCTGGTTTACAAATGGGTATGGAAGTGGAACATGAACGCTTCGGTTTTGGTAAAGTAATCCATTTGGAAGGCAATAAACCAGACATTAAAGCAACTATATTTTTTAAAGATTTGGGACAGAAGCAATTATTGCTAAAATTTGCTAAATTGAAAATTATAAAATAAATTCAAAATCGCGATTTAGAGCTTAAAAACCACATATTAAAGCCCGCGCCAACATAAATTACAATGACATTTGATTATAATACCACCAGGAAAAAGTTAATTCTTGCCGAATATGGACGTAATGTCCAGAATATGGTTAAATATATTGTTGAACTTCCAACCAAAGATGAGCGTAATCGTTATGCTCAGGTAGTGATAGATCTAATGGGATTTTTAAATCCGCACTTACGAGATGTTGCTGATTTCAAACATAAATTATGGGATCATTTGCACATTATTTCCGATTTTAAAATCGATGTCGATTCTCCCTATCCAAAACCATCTGAAGATGCCATACGCTTTAAACCGGCTCCTTTGTCTTATCCGCAACAAAGGATAAAATATAAACATTACGGAAAAACTGTAGAGCTAATGATTAGCCGGGCTAAAAACATTGAAGATCCTGAGCGTAAACAAGCTATGGTTCAATCAATTGCCAATTTCATGAAAATGGCCTATGTTACCTGGAACAAGGATAGTGTAGCAGATGAAACCATTATCAAAGATTTACGCGAAATGTCAAATGGTGATTTGCAGCTCGAAGAAAATGTTAACCTGCAACGTGTTGAAGTGAGACAAGCACCAAGTGCCAGCAGACAAAGAAATACGAACCAAAACAAAGGGAGACAAAATAGCAGCAACAGAAATAATTCAGGTTCAAATCGTCAGCGGACTAATAATCCCGGTGGAAAAAGATATTAAAACTGATCAGAAATATTACCGTTATAGCTTTTAGGTTTTATTATTCCTGTATTTCAGTTCATAACAACCAGTTAAATTAATTGAAGAATATAATTCTTTTTGATTAAATTTTTTAACCTATTCAATAACATTTTAATTAAGCAAGGAAGGCTAGTTTTTGTAAATTAGCTTTTTCGCTATATATTAAATCATTAAAACCCTTTACCGAAAAGATGAATGCATTTGAAATTGTTGGTGGTAAACCTTTAAAAGGGGAAATTATACCTCAAGGAGCAAAAAATGAAGCATTGCAAATCATTTCTGCCGTTCTTTTAACTGAAGAAAAAATCACAATCAGCAATATTCCGGATATAAAAGATGTTAATAAACTCATCGAATTAGTTGCTGATCTGGGAGTAAAAGTTGAACGCATAAATCAGGATACCTATACCTTCGAAGCTTCAAAGATCAATCTTGATTTTTTTCAATCGGAGGCATTCAGAGCAAAGGGCGGTAGTTTAAGGGGTTCGATCATGATAGTTGGTCCATTATTGGCCCGTTTCGGGAAGGCAGCTATTCCAAAACCGGGTGGCGACAAAATTGGACGAAGACGTCTGGACACTCACTTTCTTGGATTTGAAAAGCTTGGGGCAAAATTCATTTACGATAAAAAAACGAACTTCTTTAATGTTGATGCCAGCAATCTAAAAGGTGCCTATATCTTACTGGATGAGGCATCTGTTACAGGAACTGCCAATGTGGTTATGGCAGCTGTACTTGCCAAGGGTGAAACAACTATTTATAATGCAGCCTGCGAGCCTTATTTGCAGCAATTATGCAAAATGCTCAATCGAATGGGCGCTAAAATTACCGGTATAGGTTCCAACCTCCTCAAAATTGAAGGAGTCAAAAAACTGGGAGGTACAGAACATCGGCTATTACCCGACATGATTGAAATTGGCTCATTCATCGGATTGGCGGCAATGACTGAATCAGAAATTACAATCAAAAATGTCCATTTTGAAGAATTGGGTATGATCCCTGAAGTATTCAGAAAACTAGGTATAAAATTTGAATTAAGAGGTGATGATATTTTCATCCCCTCCCAGAAACATTACGAAGTTGATACGTTTATAGATGGCTCAATAATGACCATAGCAGATGCACCATGGCCGGGATTTACACCGGATTTGCTCAGTATTATGCTCGTAATAGCTACCCAAGCCAAAGGAAACGTTTTAATTCATCAGAAGATGTTTGAAAGCCGTCTTTTCTTTGTCGATAAACTGATAGACATGGGAGCCCAGATCATTTTATGCGATCCTCACCGTGCAACAGTAATTGGTCTGGATAAAAAAGTGAAACTTCGTGGAATTGAAATGACTTCCCCAGACATCAGAGCAGGTGTGTCATTACTCATTGCAGCTCTTTCTGCACAGGGAACATCCATCATTTATAATATCGAACAGATTGAACGTGGATACCAGAATATTGATACACGATTAAAGGCCTTGGGAGCTGATATAAAACGAATTATTGTGACTAATAAAACAGGCCATTAAGCGATTAATTTCGGCAAAACAACTGATTCCAGTTTAATTAAATTCATTCATGAAGATTGTCATTGTCGGGAATGGTATTACAGGAATTACCTGTGCAAGGAATATCAGAAAGCTGGATTCCAATGCTTCCATTGAAGTGATTTCCGGAGAAAGTGAACATTTCTTTTCACGTACTGCCCTGATGTATATTTACATGGGACACATGAAATTTGAACACACTAAACCCTATGAAGATTGGTTTTGGAATAAAAACAGAATAAATATCATCAGGGCATATGTCAAAACCATTAACCCAAAAGATAAACTACTTATTCTTGAAAGTGGCGAATCAATTGCCTACGACAAACTGATTTTAGCCACTGGTTCGGTACCAAATAAATTTGGATGGCCAGGAGAAAACCTTAATGGAGCGCAGGGCCTATACAGCATACAGGATCTCGAACAGATGCAGAGAAATACCAAAAATATTTCATCCGCAGTGATTGTTGGTGGAGGATTGATTGGTATTGAAATGGCTGAAATGCTTCACAGCAGGAAAATTGAAGTCAAGATGCTCATACGAGAGAACTTTTATTGGAGCAATGTCTTACCAAAGCAGGAAGCACAATTGATTGGTAAACATATAGCCGGACATGGTATAGATCTTCACTTTAACACTGAGCTTAAAGAGATTATTTCAGATGACCAGGACCGGGTTACCGGAGTGCTCACAAATACAGGGGAAAAGTTTGAATGTCAGTTTGTTGGTCTCACAGCAGGAGTAAAACCGAACATCAGCTTCCTGGAGAAAAATGAATTAGAAACGGCGCGAGGAATTCTCATTAACGAATACTTTGAGACCAATATCCCCGATATTTATGCTGCGGGGGATTGTGCAGAGTTTCGCAAACCAAAACCAGGTGAACCGGCCATTGAACAATTATGGTACACCGGAAAAATGCAGGCAAAAACACTGGCAAAAACAATTTGTGGAGACAAATCTGTTTACAATCGTGGAATTTGGTTTAATTCTGCTAAATTTTTTGACTTAGAATATCAAACATACGGGCAGGTTCCGCCTGAAATCAATCAGCTTCAGAAAAGTTTTTATTGGGAACATCCTAATGGCAAACATGCCTTCAGGGCAAATTATAGCAATGCAGATGAAAGCATATCAGGTTTCAATTTCATTGGAATAAGATTCAGACAAGTTATTGCAGAAGAGTGGATTAGGGAACAAAGAACCATCGGTTTTGTGATTCAAAATCTGAAAAAAGGCTGGTTTGACCCTGAATTTTCCAAAGCTTTTTACCATGATATCTCAGATTCCTATTTAAGACTTTTGAATTTGGAAATGAAGAATAATAATCATTAAAATAAATGAAGGATATTTCACTTTCAATCGCAAGTCCATCTGCAGCCAGCCCTTTACAAAAAACCGGTGCCGCACTTACTGCATGTGCTATATTGTGTTCAATAATTGCTGCTTTCGGAGCTGGAAAGGCTCATCCCCTGCTATTCTTTTTCCTGATATCCGGTTTATTTATCTCTGGTGGTATATTTTATTCAATCCCCTATTTTAAGGCACAGGCAGGAATCAAAAATAATGGGATCATGCAAAATTCCCTGAACAGCCGTGGTACTATTGCCTGGGGTATTGCAATCCTGATGACCGGATTTTACATCATACTTTACTGGATTCCGTATTATCTTGACGGTCTGATCCGGACCATGGATCCATTGAGCATGATTTTAAGAGGCAAGGTATCTGATCAATGGTTTTTATACGGCACTTTTTACACACTGGCAGTTCTCATCATGGGAATACGCTTTATTGCAAAGTATAAATTCAGTCGTTACCACACTATAAGAACCATTTCTGTGATGTTTTTTCAACTGGGCTTTGCGTTTTTACTGCCAGCACTTTTATTAAAATTAAATCAACCAGAATTTTACTTTTCTTATTTCTGGCCATTGAAGTATTCCTATTTATTTCCCAATGATATAGATTATCTGATCCAATCAGGAAATATTGGCGTATTTATGGTTTTCTGGGGCTTAGTTATGACATTTATAGCTACCCCAATCCTCACCTATAATTATGGTAAACGCTGGTACTGCTCATGGGTATGCGGTTGCGGTGCACTTGCCGAAACCCTGGGTGATCCATACAGGCAAAATTCAAATAAATCGTTGAAAGCATGGAAGATTGAACGCTGGATGGTTCACTCAGTATTAGTATTCATAACACTTACAACAGCTCTTCTCTGGCTAAATTCATGGAAAAGCGGAACAATTTTAGGTGATGAATCAGGTCTGTTTTCTCAATGGTATGGCTTTCTGATTGGCTCAGTTTTTTCAGGTGTTATCGGAACCGGCTTTTATCCAATAATGGGTTCTCGAGTATGGTGCCGCTTTGGATGCCCAATGGCAGCTGTTCTGGGATTATTTCAAAGATTTAAGTCAAAGTTCAGAATTACAACAAATGGCGCACAGTGTATCTCCTGCGGGAATTGTTCAACATACTGTGAAATGGGAATCGATGTCAGAGCCTATGCCCAAAAAGGTGAAAATATCATCCGGGCATCCTGTGTAGGTTGCGGTGTTTGCTCATCTATTTGTCCGCGGGGTGTTCTAAAACTAGAAAATCTGGAAGAAGAAGGCCGGTTTATTCCTTATGTCCGTCACGAAGACAAAATATGAATGAGGTTAAGCATAAACCATTAATTTATGTGATCATCCCTGCATTCAACGAAAGTAAATCAATAGGAAAGGTCATTGCTGATATCCCGATTATCGTCACAGAAATCATTGTTGTAGATAATGCTTCTACAGATAATACTGGAAATTTCGCTAAAGAAAAAGGTGCAACCGTTTTAAGGGAAGACAGAAAAGGCTATGGATATAGCTGTCTTAAAGGCATGAACTATATCAGCAAAAAGGTAAAAAAAAATGATATTATCGTGTTTTTGGATGGCGACTATTCTGACTTCCCGGCAGAGATAGAATTGCTTATCTATCCAATTATTTCATCCGGCTTTGATATGGTAATTGGCTCAAGAGTTTTGGGTGTAAGACAGAAAGGTTCTATGCTATTTCAACAAATTGCAGGAAACTGGCTGGCCACCGAATTGATTAAACTATTTTTCAATGCTCATTTTACCGACCTCGGACCATTCAGGGCAATCACCTGGAATGCGCTGCAACAAATAAACATGAAGGATAAAACCTTTGGCTGGACTGTCGAAATGCAGGTCAAAGCGGCGAAACTTAAACTGAAGTTTACCGAAATTCCGGTTAGTTACCGAAAAAGAATTGGTGTAAGTAAGGTCTCAGGTACAATAAAAGGAACGATTTTGGCTGGGTATAAAATATTACTTACCATTTTTAAAAATATTTGATTTTTTACTGCGAATTTATGCTTGAACAAGGTATAATAATACTTTACTTCTTTTTCTTTTTTTTCATCATCCTCTTCAGCATCGGGCAGTTCGCCTTGTTGATTTCATTTCTTTTTAACAGACAAAAACAAAATCCGATTAACAAGACATTTGAACTGCCATTTTTAACTATACAATTGCCCATTTATAATGAACGTTTCGTTATTCAAAGATTACTCGATTCAGTTGAACGATTAAATTACCCTCCTAATAAGTTAGAGATTCAGGTACTGGACGATTCTACTGATGAAACCTGGACAATAGCTGCAAAAAGGATTAAAGAATTAAAAATACTTGGTTTCAACATACAGCATATTCGTCGATCGAATAGAGATGGCTTCAAAGCGGGTGCATTACAAAACGGATTAATCAGTGCATCAGGTGAGTATTTAGCAATATTTGATGCCGACTTCGTTCCGCATCCGGATTTTTTGATTGATACACTGCCGTATTTCACTGATAAGCAAACAGGAATGGTTCAAACACGATGGGGACATTTGAATGCAAGGCAATCTTTACTGACCAGAGCACAGCAAACCGGACTAAACAACCATTTTATTATTGATCAGGAAGGCCGAAACAAAAGCGGATATTTTATCAATTTTAACGGTACTGCAGGAATCTGGAAAAAAGAATGCATCCTTGATGCTGGGGGTTGGCATGCAGATACGCTCACAGAAGACCTTGATTTAAGTTACCGAGCTCAAATTAAGGGCTGGAAATTTAATTATAGTCCAAACATAATCACACCAGCTGAATTACCCGATCGGATCAGTGCGGTACGTACACAACAATTTCGCTGGACAAAAGGCGGAGTTGAAACTTCAAAAAAACTTTTAGGTAAGCTTTGGAAGGCCAAACTCAGCTTAGCCGTAAAATTATTTGGGAGCTTTCACCTTCTGAATAATTATATCTACGTCTTTATTTTAATAAGTGCATTAATAAGCGTCCCACTAATGTTCGTTAAAAACACTTCAACAGAATTCAATCAGCCTTTTGAACTGAATGCTATCATCATAGCGGTATTATTGATCAACTTCCTGTATTGTTTTATCGCAATCTTAGTTGATAAAAAGAAATTTATTGCAGCACTTTTAGAAATATTAACTGCATTCCCAATTGCTATGGTATTTTCTTTAGGCATGTCCTACCATAACACGAAAGCCATATTTCAGGGAATTATTGGAAAAAAGACAGCATTTATAAGAACCCCGAAAATCAGTAAATCCAGCGGTATCAATCCCTATTTAAAGAGACAAAGATTGAGAAATTATGCACCTGAGGTCTTACTTTTTCTATACTTTTCATTTGCTTCCTTCTATGGTATCTACTTCAAAGATTTTGGTTTTCTGATCTACCATTTATTAATGCTTTCAGGATTTGGTTTCGTTATATGGAGTGCCTGGTCAGAAGCATCTGAGCGTTAATCTGATCAGGCAGATATCGCATTAATGATATCATACTGCGTAATAATCTCAATTTCACCTAATTCACCCTCAACAAGCACCGCCATATTTTCCTTATTAATAATTGAGGTGATTTTATCAATAGAAGTATTCAAATCAACGAATGGAAAGGAAGACGTCATGATATCCTTTACAGAACCTGAACGAAGTAAAGGGTTTTCCAGAACAGAACTCAGTATATCACTCTCCGTAATTTTCCCAACAATCATTCCTTTCTGAGTTACCGGAATCTGTGAAATATTCAATGACTTAATCGTGTTAATTGCCTGAAGCACGGACTGTTCACAATCAATCGTTACAATTTCCTGTCTGCCCCGCTTAATTAAAATGGACTTGGCAGTAAGTTTTTCATCTTTAAGGAAACCTCTCTCCCTCAGCCAGTCTTCATTGTACATTTTGCCCATATATCTGGAACCATGATCATGGAATATGATTACAACTACATCACCTTCCTTCAACTCATCCTTAAGCTGCATCAGACCGGCAAGAGCCGATCCTGCAGAGTTCCCTGCAAAAATCCCCTCTTTTCGGGCTATCTCCCGGGTCATTAAAGCGGCATCCTTATCTGTTACCTTCTCAAAACGGTCAATAATGTCAAAGTCGACATTTTTGGGCAGAAAATCTTCCCCTATTCCTTCGGTAATGTATGGATAGATCTCATTTTTATCGAGAATACCGGTTTCCTTGTACTTTTTAAAGACAGAACCATAGGTATCTATGCCCCAAACCTTAATAGCCGGGTTCTGTTCTTTAAGGTATCTTCCGGTACCGGATATTGTACCACCGGTTCCAACACCTACAACGAGGTGTGTGATTTTCCCTTCTGTTTGTTTCCAAATTTCAGGACCTGTTTGCTCATAATGAGCAATTGAATTTGAGAGATTATCGTATTGATTAGGTTTCCATGAATTCGGCACTTCGCGTTCCAAACGAGAAGAAACTGAATAATATGAGCGTGGATCTTCAGGATCAACATTTGTTGGACAAACTATTACCTCGGCACCAAAAGCACGTAAGGCATCAACTTTTTCTTTAGATTGCTTATCGGTGGTTGTGAAAATACACTTATAACCCTTTATAATTGCTGCCATTGCCAAACCCATTCCTGTATTTCCAGAAGTTCCTTCTATAATAGTTCCTCCAGGCTTGAGCTTTCCTTCCCTTTCCGCATCTTCAATCATTTTAACCGCCATACGGTCTTTAATTGAATTACCCGGGTTGGTAGTTTCAATTTTAGCCAAAACCGTAGCCTTAACATCCTTTGTAATCGAATTTAATTTAACCAGGGGAGTATTCCCTATGGTTTCAAGAATATTGTTATACCACATGATACAAAAATAATCATTTAAGCCCGAAACAACAGAATAAATGCCGGATTGGAATAAAATCAAAATAATATTTTAGCCAAATCGCTGAGACGAAATAAAATACTATAAGACTACCATTTAGGTAGTCTTAACGATTGGAAATTCGGAAAAAAACAGAAGAAAAATAATGTCGGAGTAAAGGAATCAATAATTTGAATTGAAAATCACTTAGAATTTCAAATGTTTAACCGTTAGGCCATTATTGATCAGTTGCTTTAATGAATCAACACCAACCCTGAGGTGGTTTTCAACAAATTTTTCAGTCACAAGCGAATCACTTTCAGCAGTTTTTACACCTTCCGGAATCATCGGCTGATCGGAAACTAATAGCAATGCTCCGGTTGGGATCTTATTGGCAAATCCGGTTGTAAAAATAGTAGCGGTTTCCATATCAACGGCCATTGCGCGTAAAGTTTTAAGATATTTCTTAAAACTTTTGTCATGCTCCCATACCCTCCGATTCGTGGTATAAACTGTACCTGTCCAATAATCCAATGAATGATCACGAATTGTTGTGGAAATAGCCTTTTGCAAAGCAAAGGCAGGTAGAGCAGGAACTTCTGCCGGTAAATAGTCATTGGATGTACCCTCACCCCTAATTGCTGCTATGGGTAGAATGAGATCTCCTATTTTATTTTTTTTCTTTAAGCCTCCACATTTACCCAGAAATAAGACTGCTTTGGGTTTGATTGCAGTGAGAAGATCCATCATAGTTGCAGCCATGGGGCTACCCATTCCAAAATTTATCAAGGTGATTCCATTTGCCGAAACACTCTGCATTGGCTTATCAAGACCCCTAATCGGTGCATTATCATTCCATTCTGAAAAAAGAGTCAAGTACCTTGAAAAATTTGTCAGCAAAATAAAATTGCTGAACTCAGCAAGTGGTCTCCCGGTGTAACGAGGCAACCAATTGGCAACAATGTCATCCTTAATCTTCAAACCAGATTTTACAGGTGTTTCAACTTCACTATTCCTCTTAACGGTAGAAGTAGTTTCAGGTTTAATGTCTTTCTTTTCCATCATAATAAATATTAAATTGAACAAAAAACCCCGGATTAAGTCCGGGGTTTTATTATGCAACTTTTAATTTTTTCAGATCTGATTTCTCAAATTTATCCTTGGCGTAATCGAGTGTAATGAACAATTCCTTTCCACTTTTTCCGGAGGGTGTTTCATACATTGCATCGATCATTATGGCTTCGCAAATGGAGCGCAGACCGCGGGCTCCGAGTTTGAATTCCATCGCCTTATCCACAATAAATGCCATTACATCCTTATCAAACTCAAGCTTTACATTTTCATATTCAAATAGCTTTTTATACTGTTTGATCAATGAATTTCTCGGCTCCTCTAATATACTCAGCAGGGTTTCCCTGTCTAATGGATTCAAGTGGGTAATCACCGGTAATCTGCCAATAAGTTCAGGTATAAGTCCAAATGACTTTAGATCCTGAGGAGTAATATATTTGTAAAGATTTTTAAGATCAATATTGAATTCATCCTTATCAACCTTATAACCAACAGTTTGTGTGCGAAGCCTGTTGGCTATTTTCTTCTCAATTCCATCGAATGCACCACCACAAATGAACAGGATATTATTCGTATTCACTGGTATCATCTTTTGATCGGGATGTTTTCTTCCTCCCTGGGGGGGAACATTTACAATGGTTCCCTCCAGAATCTTCAATAAGGCTTGTTGCACCCCTTCTCCGGAAACATCACGGGTTATAGAAGGATTATCACTCTTACGGGCTATTTTATCAACCTCATCAATATAAACGATACCACGCTCAGCTGCAGTTACATCATAATCAGCTGCCTGAAGTAAGCGGGTAAGTATACTTTCTACATCTTCCCCTACATAACCTGCTTCAGTTAATACTGTAGCATCACATATACAAAAAGGTACATTTAAAACTTTGGCAATTGTCTTGGCAAGAAGCGTTTTTCCTGTACCTGTTTCACCAACCATGATGATATTAGACTTCTCAATCTCAACCTCATCCTTACCAATCTTTTGATTTAAACGTTTATAGTGATTATAAACAGCTACAGCAAGTATTTTCTTCGCCTGATCCTGTCCGATTACATATTGATCAAGGTGAGTTTTTATCTCAATAGGTTTCAGAAGTGTTTCAAAGGTCTGAGTTGATTTGGCTTTCCGGACATTAAGTTCTTCCGCCAATATCTGATTCGCCTGGGTGACACACTTATCACAAATATGTGCATCAAGACCAGCAATCAGCATAAGTGTATCCTGCTTGCCTGAACCGCAGAATGAACATTTAATATCCTTATTTACCTTACTCATTACTTTTTATCTCCGGTTCCAACCAGAACTTCATCAATCATGCCAAATTCTTTAGCTTCATTGGCAATCATCCAATAATCACGGTCAGAAGCCCTCTCCACCCATTCGTAAGTTTGACCAGAATGTTTGGCGATTATATCATAAAGTTCTTTTTTAAGTTTAAGCATCTCACGAAGGTTGATCTCCATATCAGAAGCCACTCCCTGAGCACCGCCTGATGGCTGGTGAATCATCACTCTGGAATGTGGCAACGCTGCCCGCTTACCTTTTGTGCCTGCACACAGTAACACTGCAGCCATTGAAGCGGCCATACCTGTACAAATAGTTGCGACATCCGGACTGATGTACTGCATGGTATCATAAATACCAAGACCTGCATAAACAGAACCCCCCGGTGAATTTATGTAAATCTGGATATCCCGCTTAGAATCGGTAGACTGTAAAAATAAAAGTTGAGCCTGGATAATATTGGCTATCCCTTCGTGAACAGCATCACCCAAAAAGATGATTCTATCCATCATTAAACGTGAAAACACATCCATTTGTGCCACATTAAGCTGACGTTCCTCTATGATATAAGGTGTCATAGCCATAGGAATTGAAGCGTTTTGAACCCTTCCAATAAAACTATCTACATGCTGACTGCCGATACGATGATGTTTAACGGCATATTTTCTGAATTCATTCTTATCTATGTTCATTATTGAATTTATAATTAATATTTAATATTTATTTCGAAAGTTTATAAAAAAAGAGTAATCGAAATAAATGGTCTTTATAAAAACAATCAATTATTTCAACTCCAGAAATTTATTGTACTCTATATCTTTTTTATCTAAGGTAATAACGTCCTTCAGGTAATCAAACACATGCTGTGCTTTTACTTCCTCAAAAATACGATTTGCATTCTCCTTATTCTGTAGGAACTGTGCAGTGTACTGCCCTAATTGTTCTTCAGAAAGTGGCTGCGGACTATACATACGAAACTGTCCGTCAAGGCGATTTTTAGCAGCTGCAAACACTTCCTCGTATTTGATCTCTAATTTATTGTCCTTGATGATCTTGTTCTCAATTAATGTCCAGCGCAAATTTCGTGCAAAGTCATCATAACCCTTTTCCAGCTCCTCTTCACTTAACTTTTCATTGGTTGCTTTTAACCAACGTTTCAGGAACTCATCTGGCAGACTAAGTTTTACTTTATCCAAACCAAACTGGAACAAATCTGCCTGAAGTTTCTGATCAGCATTTTGAACCATCATACTTTCAAGCTCTTCTGTAATCTTCAGTTCAAATTCAGCTTCTGTCTTGACAACATTTTCACCAAATATCTTGTCATAAAATTCCTGGTTCAGATCACCTTCTTCCAGTCGATTAATATTTTTAACCGATAACTTAAATTTAGACTTAAGATCCTGAGCATCTTCTTCAGAAATATTCAGAAGCTTTGCAATTATTGTTGGGTTGCTGTCAAATGCTTTTTGAATATCCAGAACCACTTCATCATCCTTCTTAAGACCAATCAATGATTTCTTAATTTTCGAATCTTCAACCTGATCTAAACGAACAGATGCTGTATTTGATATTCCTCCTTCAAAAACAGAACCATCTGTAGCAATTTGAATTAAATCCGCGTAGATAACATCATCATCTGCCGATACGTCAGGATTTGACATTTTGCCATAACTTTTTCTAAGGTTTTTAATCCTTGAAGCAAGCGTTTCTTTATCAACTTTAACCTGATAATATGTTAATTTATCCTTCGATGAAAAATCAAGATTAAACTCAGGAGCAACACCCAGTTCATAAATAAACTCAAATTCATCTGTAAAATCCCAGTTAAACTCTTTGCTGTCATCGATTTTAGGCAGGGGCTGCCCAAGAACTTCAATCTTGTTCTCGCTGATGAAATTACTTAAAGTATCATTCAGCAAATTATTGATCTCATCTACGAGAATGTTCTTACCGTACATCTTTTTAATATGAGCGGCTGGAACCATTCCGGGACGAAATCCGGGCAGTTGCGCTTTTTTTGCCTGCGTTTTGATCGCTTTTTCTACACGCTCTTTGTAATCTTCAGGATTAATCTTAACAGTAAGTACAGAATTCAGATTGTCTATTTTGTCCTGTGTAATGTTCATCTTATGTGTTTTATGTCGTTTTTGTTTATACAAAAATTCCCCGGTTTGTAGCCGGGGAATTAATCAGTGCGGATGAAGGGACTCGAACCCCCACGCCGTGAAGCGCCAGATCCTAAGTCTGGTGCGGCTACCAATTACGCCACATCCGCATTGTTAGGATTATTTTCCAAAATTTTACGGAACCTCGAATACTGTTATTGGTTAACTATATTCTTAACAATTCCGATATATTTCGGTCGGCAAAAATAACGTTTTTCTATCTAACTACAAAATGATTTATGCTTATTATTTAAGCTTATCATTTTATGAATGTTCCAATGATCTCAAATAAGCAGGGACAAGAAGAAGCCTGCTGCCATACCAGGAGAACATTTCACCATCAACAATTGAAACACGTGCATCCGGACAAATACTTCGAATCTCATTAACATGCTCATCTTTAAATGGATAAGGTTCTGAAGAAAGGAATATATATTCCGGATTAAGGTCTTTGAGCTGATCGCGACTTATTTCCGGATAGCGATTCGTAGTAATAACATTCTCAAAACCACCAATGCTTAAAACATCATCAATAAAGGTTTGTTTTCCTGCGAGCATATAGGGGTCTTTCCATATAAAATAGGCAGTCCTAACCGGCTTATGCTCCTTATTCAAATTCAAAAATTCAGTATTTATTCCTTCAGCGATTGTCTTGGCCTTTTCTGGCCGGCCTGTCAATTCACCAATCTGTTTGATCATTTCAATCGCTTCAGGCAGAACCTGTATGTCGCTCATCCAGACAGGAAAGTGTTTCATAAGGTCCTCAATCTGTGTTTTGTCATTCTCCTCTTTGTTTCCAATAATAAGATCGGGCTTTAATTCGCGGATCTTACTAATGTCCAGCTTTTTTGTTCCCCCAATTTTGGTTGATCCCTTAAATTTTTCAAAGGGATGTATACAAAATTTTGTAATGCCAACTATTTCCACATCCAAACCCAAATCAAAAAGAAGCTCTGTTTGTGATGGCACCAGTGAAATAATCCTTTGAGGAGGAAAGTGAACAGAAATAAGCCGTCCCATCTGATCGGTAAATGTGCGCTTTTGCATACTTTTACAAAGTAAACTAATTTTTATAAATGCCTAAATGGTTCCTATATTTTCTACTACTAATATCGCTTTCAGGCTATATTCTGGTTGGATATTATATTGAAAGATCCAATTTCACTCAGCTAATATCTATTTACAGTTCCTTATTTCTTATTGCATATATTCTTCAAAAAAACAGTAGTCCTGATCATTTCAGACTCCTGCTGCTAAGTGGAATACTCTTCCGGTTTTGCCTGATTTTTTCAATACCCGCGCTTTCTGATGATTTTTATCGTTTTGTATGGGACGGAAGAATTCAGCAATTAGGCATCAACCCCTTCGACTTCACTCCTGCCCAATTTCTTAAACAGCATTCTGATCCATTATTGCACAAAATCTTTCCCTATCTCAATTCTCCCAACTATTATAGTGTCTATCCACAAATTTGCCAGTCGATTTTTAAAATTGCGTCTGGAATTGGTGGAGAAAGCCTTTACCGCACTATTGTCGTTTTAAAATCTGCAATCCTTCTTTCTGAGCTGGGAACGATCCATCTTTTGAAGAAACTTCTTTCGGCAAGAATCAATACCAAATCATTACAATTAATATATATTTTGAATCCCCTGGTAATTATAGAGCTAAGCGGAAACATCCATTTTGAAGCATTTATGATATTCTTTATGCTGCTCACTGTCTGGTTGATTAACCAGAAGAAATACGTCAGTTCAGCCGGAGCATTATCCCTTGCTATTCAGGCGAAATTATTGCCACTGATCTTTATTCCTTTACTCTTCAGACAAATAGGGCTGAAAAAGACTATTAATTTTGCAATTATTTGCCTGATTTGTACTGTAGTACTGAGTTTGGTTTTGCTCAATACCTCAGTACGGCTTTCTCATTTTACAGAAAGCCTCACGCTTTATTATGGAAAATTCGAATTTAATGGAAGTTTTTACATGTTATTCAGATCCATCGGTCAATGGTTCCTTGCTTATAATCCGATTGCTGTATTGAGCAAAATCATGATCGTCCTTGCTTTATCCGGAATGGTTTGGGTTTACTCGAGAAAATTTGAGCTGATGCACGGTATGTTCTGGCTAATTACCATTTACTTCGCATTCTCTGCGGTAGTTCATCCCTGGTACCTTACGCCTCTCGTAGCACTTTCTGCTTTTATCAGACTTCGCTTTGCATTGATTTGGTCAGCAATGGTACCATTGAGCTATCATATCTATAGTGATAGCCTTATCGGCGAAAACTATTGGATTACCGGTATTGAATATCTCATTGTTTTCGGATTCCTTATTTGGGAGCTCAATAAGCCTGATTCAGCGCAAACTTGAACATAAAATATTTAAGATTATTCGTCATAGAAATCCTGTAATGCACCAAAATAATTCAGATTCCATCCATCAATCATATCACTAACATCAGAATCCGGAATATTAGTATGTCTGAGTTCAACTGAAGTGCCATTTTTGTCGGGATGGAGTATAAATGTCACAATTGATTCTTCCTGCTGGTCTCCAAAATACCATTGCTGAACAATCTTTTTGTTTTCCATAAAATCAATGTTTTTACCGCAAATGCTATCATCCCATAGCGAAAACTCAGAGTCGGGCACAGTACTCATAATTGCTTCGGCTCCGGTCCATAAAGAGATCGTAAGTGGGTTGGTCAATGCAAGGTAAACCTCTTCCGGACTTGCCTGAATCAGGTAATATTTCTTAAAATCCTTCATACTTGTGATTACAAATCTAATACAAATGCCCTGATAATTTAAACCGGGAAATGAATTATTGTCACAATCCGGATTTGCCCAAATATGTGAAAGTCACTTTTTTATTTTTTTTAGCAACATTTTGTAATAGCTGTCGTCCTATTGATAGTTAAGGGATAGGAAAAGCATCAATCTATGGCAAGTCAGGATCAAAACATCAAAAATCAGCCGATTAGACCAGACCGAAGACCTATAACTTTAAGAATGAGTTATACGCTGGAACACACTAATAATATCACTGATGCCCTTGATTTTGTAATAGAAAAACTGCAATTCTTTCCGAGTGAAAAATTTCTTTTGAGCAAAACTCCAATAAATGAACCATTTCAATTGAGAGATAATAATGGCAATTTATTAACCCTGATTATGCAGGAAATGGCATGTAAGCCAGAATTCAATTATATCATCTTCCATACTGATGATTGCCTCAGGGATTATCACAGATATACTCTTGCCGGAGTTGAATTTATCAGCAGGCCAGAATATACTGATGCAGGGCTTAGGGTAGATTTCCTTGGAGATCATGAAAACCGTTATACTTTACTGGAAGAAAGAATATATACTGATCTATAATTAAAAAGAAAATGAAATATTTACGTGTACTTCAAAATAATAATCAGATCTCAAGCGAAACTGTAAAGCAAGCTTATTATACTGAGCACAAAAGCAACTTTTCAATGCAGATGATATTTAGTGGTAATTCGGCTTATAATATCGGCAAGAGACATTTAAATCTATACCCGGACAGTTTTCTTACGATCAATCAGGGCACGCAATATTCTAGCGTGGTAGATTCCAATATCCCCGTGAACAAGCTTTCAATTTCATTCGCACCTGAATTTCTCAGTGATTTCTACAGAACTCAGCATAAAAATATTGATGTGCTTCTAAATGACCCTTTTAATTCAACTGATCATTCTGAAGGATTCTTTTTAGAAACTATCTATCCCTTTTCAGGTGATATGAAGTACAATATTCTCAATCTTAAAAACCAACTTGAACAGGAGTCTCCTGATGATATGCTTGTTAACGAATACCTGCATCACAGCCTAATAAACTGCTTTAAAATTTATCATAAGGAGGTTTCTAATAAGTCCGATAACCTTATCTTTTTAAATAGAAGTACAAAAATCGAAATTCTAAAACGCCTTACATTTGCAAAAGAGTACATCTCGAGCAACTACAATAAAAACATAAGTCTGGAAGATATTGCTCAGACTGCCTGTCTATCTGTAAATCATCTATTGCGAACATTCAAACAGGCCTATGGAATATCTCCACATCAATACCTGGTAAAAGTGAGGATTGACAGATCAAAATACCTGCTCAGCAATACCAGATATACTCTGAACGAAATCGTAGAAATAGTTGGATTTGAGTGCCCAAGTTCATTTATAAGACTTTTTAAAACCATAAATAGTATCACACCGGGGAAATATCGCCTGAATTTGCAATTGAACTAATCTATAATCTCCTTATTGTAAGGGAATTCAATTTTTTTCAATTTACCATCTACAGTACCTTCTATCCATGCAAGAATATTGTTTGCCGACAAAGACTGATAGGAAATCCGCTGAGGAAAGTCATGGTTCTTATTTTCAAAAACAAAAATCCCCTTCTTAGCCGAAATTAACTTGAACCCTACTGTAGAATTATTGGTAGCTCCATTTCCGGTTGGTTCATAAAAAATACCATCGGCAGACTTATATAATTTTATCGTTTCAAGTAAAGTACTGTCACCAGTTTTGCTGATCGAAAAACTGATTCCATCCATCCTGAAATCATTATTCCATTTCCAGGATTCAACAATACGACCCTTAATTGTATTCATGGTCCAGCTTCCTTCAAGAAATCTAAAATCCTTTAGCGACGTTTTCAACTGGGCAATCGAACCAGAACAGAGCGCAAGAAATAGACCAAATAATAACAATTTTCTTTTCATAAATAATTGAGAAAAATTCAATCTCTGTTATAAACTTCTTGAATAAAGATCAGTATTCTATTGAATAAAACATTGAACAGATCATAAAATTTTAACAAATAAAGAACCTTGTTCTTCAGAATTTTATTGTCTATAAATCAAGATATTTTCAATCCGTTCTGTCCTGTTTTTTACCCTTAACAAAATTTAACAAATCCTAAACAGAAGGATTTCTAAAATATCGTGTTTCTTATTTTAAAACCGAAATGATTAAGTATTTAATTTATTATAATTAATTAATTATCAATTGATTATAAAATAATCAATTCGCATTTAATCAATATCATCAAAAAAATCAGAACCTAAAACTATTTACACCGAATAAAATTAATGGTGTTTTTTGCCTATGTCCAGGGCAGGTTTTATGTGGAAATTTAGATCAGGAAATTAAATTAAAAAAACAGAAAAATGAACCTGAAATCAATGATGTTTTACACTGCACTATGTGCAGTTCTAACAAGCACAGCATTCGCGAAAAATACTCCTGTATCAAACGTTAAAAATGTAATTAATGAATTTGCGGAAAGCCATGTCAATACTGATGCTGCCCAATTAGCCCGAATCTTAAGTTCAGAAGCAGTTCAAAAATTTTCAAAAGGTAATGAAGTGCTATCCCAAAGTCAGTTTTCAATTATGAAACTTATGAAACAGAACGAAGGAATAAAGCAAAATTGTTTGACCTCAATTGATATAATTGCAAGTAGTTCTGCTATGGCAATGTAAGCCTTCAGGCAACCACATCTTGTAAGATCGGCAACGGTATTTTAGGTTTGT
>CAYHGN010000033.1:0-29539 GCA_964356005.1 uncultured Sphingobacterium sp. | reverse complement strand
TTCGATAATAATTTTTCGCCCAGGTGGGCTCCTTTTATTATATAAAAAACAGCCAATTACCAAGGTAATTAATAACGCATATACTGTGATCTGTTTATAATTAAACTTAACTAACCATTCTCTGCTCTCACACTTTACATGGTTTTTCACCACTAGGTAACTGATCACCATAAAATAAATAAACGCATAAGCAAGATAGGATTTAGCTGAAATATTGCCTACGATACCTGCTATAAGAGGAATGACATACAATCCTAAAAACAGAAATAAAAAGAATGCTGCGACATAATCTTGCCACAGAGTGCGGAACCATTCTTTAGCAATCATGCCCGCGCTAACGATTACACAGGAGAGTGCTAAAGCAAAAAGAGAAAAATTTATATTACTCGGACTCATAAAACAAATCACCTTTCCAAGGAATAAAACCTTTTCACCCAATGTAATGAGTTTTGAATAATTAATTTCCACTTAAAAACCAAAATTCCCCTCGCAAAATCGCCTTTTGGGCGGAAGTTAATTATTCAAATATCAATAAGCTGGACTTTATCCATTCAATTGTCCATTTTTCAACTGCTGAAAGGCTTGTTTTGCGCAGGTTTTCAGACTAAGGGTTCGTAAAAGAATAATTTCCGTCATTGGATAAGGCACCGAGGATAAATGGTGTAATTCCATTGAGGGCAGGCAGCGTGATAAGGAATGTTCAAAGTTGCCATCATTTCATTAGAGATTTTTTCACCTGTTGCATACTTCTTTCGGACAAGGTGAGCGCGAACAGTCAATCCAGTTTTGGTTTTTGTTTCTCGAATATATTGAGCGGCAATCACAAAGGTGCGCAACGGACAACCAGCCCAAGTCTTGCTGATTTCGCTAAAGAGGCGATGTTCAATCGGGTTCCATTTGGAAGCTCCAGTCGGGTAGTGACAAACCGTCACGATCAAGCCAAAGCGATCCGATACATTTTGTTGTAGATGATATTTCCATGATGATTGCCAGTTGGCGATCACTCGTCCCATTCATCTCTTCGGACAAGGTCGCAACATACCAGCGCCTTTGCGGTTCATTCAAACGACTCATAAACAGGTTAATTCTTTGCTGTCTTTCTTTATTTCCAAGTCAAAACCTGCTTGACAAGCTTCACACTCACATTGATGTATGATTGGTTCTGTGATCATGCTTCGGTTCCTGTTCACCAAGTATAGTCCGTGTGAAGGAAATTATTAATTTATCAACTCTAAAAGGCTGTTTTTGCGATGTCACTATTACATTGCAAAGTCCAAAAACAGTGCAAAAAGCTGATGGGTGACTATTCTGACCTGTATTAGCATATAGTCTGCTTTTCAAATGGATAAAGTCCAGCTAAGTGTAGTCAATAGACATTATCGGCAATAATTTATGTAAGGAGCGAAAGCAAAGAAAGAGTAGGAGTAACAGGATGCCTGCAATCCATTCTCAGGTTGTAGAGAGCGCAGGCTACTTCCATCGCCAAATCAGAAAAGCCTTCTTTGGTATTTCTGAAAACATCTTTGACAATCCGATAACGTTTGACGCCAGCAATTGTGTTTTCTACCGATACCCGCGCGCCGGAAATCAGTCTATTGAGCCACTTGTCCGCCGCAGTCAGTTCTTTACCCTTTGGATTTTTTGGGCTGAATTGTCAGCACGCTTTTGGGGTCACACCCTTGAAATCCGGTATCTTTTCCCAAAGTTGCGCCTGCAGGATACTTGATACCATTCTCGTCTGCAATCTTTTTATCGTGTTGCTTGCCCATTTCGGTCGGACTGAGGTAGACCACTTTGCCAGAATGCGAGTTCGCCAGTAAAATATTCTTGTCCATATGCGCTTTTTTCTTGCCACTGTAATGCTCTGATTGCTTTTTTATGTTTTTTGGGCGTTGACGACGCCTTTCGGTGCCATCGATCAGCAAATCAGGCGCACTTTCCTTCACTAATGGGTTATCTGCGACTGCCCGTGAATCCCGTTCTGGAGTCGTTCCCAATTCTGCCAAACTTGCACGCAAAATTGGCAGAAGACAATGAATCCAATAGTTGGCTTGTGGCTGACTCATATCAAACTGTAGCCTTTGCATGATTTGTAACATATAGGTCTTCTGGTAAACCAGGATGAACAACAATTTATCTTCATCTGTTCGCAATTTCTCTTTGACACCACCACCTTCTTTCCGTTTGCGTGGTTTTCCTTTACGTGTCAATCCTAGTGTAAACAATTCCCTATATCTGCACCGAAACACGGGCAATATCAGATCGAATTCTTCCAAGTTCAAGCTCGTTGCCGCTAAAAATTCTTTCGGCTTTTCTTTGAGATCGGTATAGGTCAGCATAACCTAATTTTACTATTACCGATAATGTCTAATACTCATTACCGCGATTCCTACACTGGACATGGAAGCTATGTAAAACCGATATTCAAAATTCGCCAGGCTAACGGACGATAGTCATCTCCATGTGTAAAATTATTCGGCACAAACCACACATTGGATAATATATCAATAGTATATGAACCCTCCGGCAAACTGTTTGGCAATGCCATGGTTAGTTCAAAATCGCCATTCACCTTTATACTTTGTTCTCCTATCTTCCGACCATTCAATAAAACACTGAGTACGAAAGGCTTGCGCAGGTAAAGAAGATACACAAAACCGTCAATCTTCAGATTATTCTCATTTCCTTTGGCATTACGGATCACAACCACACGTGGACCAGCCCAACCGTCCGACCACATATCCAAATGATCCATATAAGCTTGAGTTTGTGGATGAATTTGTCCCTTTCTTGCTAAAAGATCAAGAATTCTATGAAAAATCCCCCGTGCATGTTCTCTTAAAAATGGGTAGATACCAGCATAAAAGACAACTTCTGGTGCTAAGAGCCCTCCCATAATTGCATAGCCAACTGACCATGCAAACTGTCGATGGCGCCAGGTATCTCTAGCTTTCTGCAACCACTTACGTGCCCGTCCAACACGATTAAAACGATAAATGATTAGCGACCAGGCAATTTGCCAATAAAATGGCATTAGCGGCGAGCCCCAATAAGACTGACTGATTTGGATACACTCTTCCAAACACTGTTCTTCTGTACTAAGTTGCGTCTTTGAATCAGAATGCAAACGATAAGTCGCAAAAACCTGGTCCACAAACCAAAAACGATATCGTTTCGAGAAGCGACAAAACAGGTCATAGTCTATCCAATTTGATGCTAAGTCTTCGCGCATAACTCCAAAATTTTTCCAAACGTCTCGTATCCAAAACACTGCTGGTTGGGGGATTGTATGTCCCTTCCATATTTCCAATACACACTTATGACTCTCAAAATGACTTGGGTGTTCTATGCCAACATATCGTCCATCTGAGTCGGTAAAACGACAACGCCCCATCACAATATGCCGATCACGATTTGGATCAATTTCCTGTGCTATACGGAATAAAGCTCCAGGTAAAAGGGTATCATCCGAGCATAAGTATCCCCATATTTCTCCAGTCGCTAATTTAAAACCTTTATTAATCGCATCTGCTTGTCCTCGATCTGGTTCAGAGATAACGATTAGATCAGGGTATTGCTTGAGAATTTCCAATGTTTCATCTGTCGAACCGCCATCTACAACAATATGTTCAAGATTAGGATACGCCTGAATCTTGACACTCTCAATTGTTTCGCCAATATATCTTCCCTGATTATAGGAAGGTGTCACAATAGTAATACGGGGATAAGACTCCATCGGTATTTATTCCTATTCTCGCTAGCGAACAGCTTGTGCCTGTCGCATAGTACGCACAACATCCAATGTAAAAGCCTGCCACGAAAATTTTTGCGCCTGGATTTTCCCGGCCTCAACCAATTTTTTTCTCAAGCCTGTATTTGTCAAAACTTGGTAAAGATTATCAGCCAACTGCTCTGGTGAATGTGGGTCCACAAATAAGGCACCATCACCGGCAATTTCGGGCAGGCTGGCTACATTGCTGCATACAATCGGGCAATCACACCACATCGCTTCAACCAATGGAATACCAAAGCCTTCAAATAAAGAAGGGTAGACAAGCGCGGCAGCACCTTCATATAGGGCGGGCATATCTGAGGGGGAGCAATAATCTAAAAATTTAACCTGCTCTTCCAGACGCTCTTCATGCAACACACGGATTATATCAGCATGGGCTTCTTTGGAACTACCAGTACAAACCAACAATGGGCTCAAATGATAAATTTCCTGTAATAAATGCAAAGCCTTAAATGCCATCCGATGATTTTTATGCGGCCAGGTATTAGCAGGGAAAAATAAATATTCACCTTTTCTCAAATCATACTTATCCAGTATCAGGCTAATGGCTTGACTATTCCGATTCTCCGGATGAAAAATTGGGTCGGCCGCTAAATAGGCTGTTGTAATCAATTCCGAATCCAGTTTAAAGCGATCCAGTACAGTCTGGCGCGTATACTCGGATATGGCAATAAGTCGTGTTGCATGCCTAATTGAATCGCCAAAAACACGTTTCCGCTCTTCAAGCGTCTCCGATGAAAAAAACTCGGGGTGAATTTCATGCAACAAATCATTTACCACCAGCACATTAGGAAAACCAAAATATTCTGGCTTGATATAACCGGACAGAGATAAAACAATCTCCATATCTAATCGCCGCACTGATCGGAGTTTTTCAACATCCGGTGAGCGCCAATAATCCAACTTTATAAACTGATGTAAAAAACGTTCTGCCTGCCAAGCCAGTTTAGTGAAATCATGCTCGGGACCATCAACAGCAATAAACTCAAAATTTGAGCGACCGCGTTGGTCAAAATCGTACTTCGCTTTACACGGCAAAACCACCTTATACTGGTTATAAGCATCTTGTTGCAATAAGTGTTTCAAGAACGATCGGGACGAGTTTTCAATACCTCCAGCCACGCCTGGTTTCATCCAATGTAGGTCAATTAGGGCACGCATTGGTATAGATTCTTGGCATTTTTCGTAAACTACATTTGCAATAGACTGATAATATTTTTGGGCTATTTGATCGGGGTCATGCTGTTGCACAACAACATCTCGGCCATTCACTCGAATTTCATCACGCCAAACAGGGTCTTGGAGCGCCCGAATCACTTGGGTTGCCATTTCTTGTGCATCATCAGCAATTAATATATTTTTGCCATCTTGATAATCCAAACCCTCGGCTCCAACCGTTGTTGATACAACACATTTCTGCATCCCCCAAGCCTCCAATATTTTAGTGCGCATCCCTGCGCCATAACGCAATGGCACCACAAATACTGCGGCTTGAGCGATATAAGGGCGAATATCTGATACAAATCCTGTTACCAATACTCCCGGAATCACGCCCAGTGCTCGCACTGCCGGTACAGGCTCTCGGCCTACAATCCAAAACTGAGCATCCTTGATAACTTCCTGGATAAGGGGCAACACTTCATGTGCAAAGAAAAAAACTGCATCCACGTTCGGATCATGATTCATCATGCCGGTGAAAACAATACGTGTCGGGGATTCAGATATGCCAAGCAAAGGCGCAAAATATTCACTATCCGTGGGAAGAGGAATGTTCTCTAGCTTGCGAGGAGCATAATGTTTACGTACATAGGTTTCATCTGCCGCAGAAACCGTCACAACTAGATCATACTTCTTACAATAGTCTCGTTCGAAACGACGATAACGCCAGGCCTCTACCCAGTAACGCAACTGCTCATTCAAAGAACTTGCATTATGAGCACGACGTTCATATAACCGTGCACGAACATCATGCATCACCAAAACGCTGGCTGGAAAACGCGGCAAATAGTCTAGCCACCTGGCGGAACTGCTCTGAATGACTACCAGTACTTGCCAAGTTTCTGCATCCAATGCAATCTGAATTGGATACGAGATGTTACGAAACTGCAGGTCTTGTATTATAGTGTCTGAAGGTCTCCTGATACCTCCGCGCGCTAGATTATAGAAGGCCTTACCAATCTGTCGGACAAAGTTTACAAAAAATGATGCGCCTGCAGATCGCGCTTTAGGATCATTTAGATTCTCCCAACAATAAAGATCAACGCCTAACTCAGTCAATCCAGATTTTTTTGCCATCTGCTCTTCCGAATGGATAAGCGATACTAATCCCACCTTGCGGGCGAATGCTGTTAAACCTGTCGTGTTTAAATATTCATTCGCAACCCGTCCCGGAAAAATCGGCAAATCACCATTCAGGATAAGAATATTCAAAGGCTTACGCGTTTCCTCTTTTAATTTCATTGTAGGCACTCAATATTCCGGATTATGACCTTAACGAATGAGATATCAGGTTATCCAACCAGCCCCAGCGGCCCATCCAACGCAAAACCTTATAAACTCGACTACGTTGAACAGCCTGCAAGGCTTGTTGTAAAATCCCAAGCTGAATCATAATTATTTTTATTTGATGTTCTTGAGCTTCCATCACCAAAGCCTGAGATTCGCAAATAGCTTCTCTTTTATCTAATTTTTGACGAACATCATACAACTGAAAGCGCAGGTTGTTCTGCTCCCCTTCCAGTTCCCCCAACTTCTGTCCCTGCTCTTCAATCACCGCCTGCCGCGCCGCACGGTCTGTTTCCGAGGCTTCGAACTGCTGGCCCAGATTTTCCAGTTGAAAGCGCAGGTTGTTCTGCTCCCCTTCCGATTCTCCTAGTTTCAGTCCCTGTTCTTCAATCACCGCCAGGCGCGCCGCACGATCTGACTCCGAGGTTTCGAACTGCTGGCCCAGATTATCCAGTTGAAAGCGCAGGTTATTCCGCTCCCCTTCCAATTCTCCTAGTTTCAATCCTTGCTCTTCAATCACCGCCAGGCGCACCGCACGATCTGACTCCGAGGTTTCGAACTGCTGGCCCAAATTATCCAGTTGAAAGCGCAGGTTATTCCGCTCGGCGTCCCGCTCCCCTAACTTCTGCCCCTGTTCTTCTACTACAGCCAGCCGAGCCACTCGATCAGCTTCAGACTCTTCCAAAAGCTTCGCCAACCGCTGCACTTCTGACATAAGAACTGCACGATTATACTCAGTTGCAGATAATTGAATTCTTAATCGGGTATTATCTTTTGCAATAAGAGTTTGTTCTTTTCCCAGAGAATTTGGTTTGCTACCATCTGTATAAGTAAAATAAGCATTAAAAATCGACTCCAAATTTCCATTCTCGGAGATCTGAGAATCTGCCAATTTGGACCAAGAAATCGCATCATCTAATTCACGTTCGTAACCATGGTGAACAAATATTTTTCTTCCTAAAGTCAATATTATAGAACGTATTTCATCTGAGGTTAATAATTTTTTCCAGCGCATTACCGAATCTACATGGGGTTTAGTATAACGAAAAACTTCCTTATCCCCCATCGGCGCTTTTGTATAGACATCATTCATTTCCAAATTGGAACCATAATGTAACATTTCAGGTTCTACGGGTATACCTATAAAGTTGCAAAGTGTAGCAATCGTATTAGTTGAATCCTGAACAAGATCCTCATATTTTACAGAATGATGTGTATCTTTTTCTTCATAAAAATGCTGAGCTAATAAAGAAAAACCAATAGTCATATCAAAAGTGATTGATGAAACAGGACTTCCTAAAATTTCATAAATAGAAGTGCCCCAAGTGGATTTACAAGAAGCAATTACGTCTAGTGGGTTCCGCCTTAGCCATATTTTTTTTGCGTTTGGAAATAACTGTTCAAGCCAGGGCAAAATGTGAAAATAACGTGGGGTTTTATCAATAAAAATTTTTTTTCCTGACTTTTGAAGTAATGCATTGTATACCGATAATGCGAATTGTCCCGCCGCATCATCAAAAACACCATGCTCCATATATTGATTCCAAGCGATACGAGCCAAATGGTGTTCATAGGTATCGATAATTTCAGCTTGCTGCGAAAAAAGTGAATGTAAAGGCAACAATAGCCAGGATTCTGGTGGCGCATAGGTTTGACTATGATTCCCAAGCATAGCTGCCAATAGTGTTGACCCCGCCCTTGGCGTTGATAGAATGAACACACAATTATTACCATCAAGCTCAACCATCTTTCTCCACCTTTTTAAAAGAAACCAAATTTGTTGTATCCAATAAGCCTGAATTCTTAAATCCACCAACAATCATTAATTTTAATACATCAACTTGCCTGCACAAAAAACGATCTGCGTCAGAATACGAACAACCGCATGAAAAGAAGTAATACCCGGACAACAAAGGGAGGCTTAAGCGCCACTTTACGAGAACTTCATCAGAAAAATCGTATAATCCGGTGTGTTGATTTAACAGTAAAGTGTTTGTCGAAGAAATTACGGTGCCTTGTATATTCCTAACCATCAAGCCGAAAACTGGGTTTCGAATTGGCTTATTAAACTTGACTCGATAACAAAAAACCACATCTTCTGTTTGAGAAATAGTCTGAACTATTTCTCTATTTATATTCTCAAACCAAACATTTACAAATTGAGCAGAACCATCACCATACTCAAGCAATGCGCTACTTGCATTTTCACCAAATATAAGTTTCTGATATTTATCACAAATATCAGAAGGAACACCTTCTGATAAGACAAATCCCTCATCAATGAGCAATGCTCTATCGCATATATTTACAACTGCATTAAGGTCATGAGAAACTAATATAATGCAGGATCCTCGATCATGAAGCTCTCCCAATCTTCGAAAACACTTACGTTGAAAAGAAACATCACCCACAGAAAGCGCTTCATCAACGATAAGAATATCTGGAAATATACAAGATTGAATGGCAAAAGCTAAACGTATATACATACCGCTTGAGTAGAATTTTACAGGTTGTTGAATAAACTCGCCAATATCCGCAAAATCTACAATTTCATCGTATCGATTCGCTATTTCGTTCTGGCTTAATCCCAAGATCACGCCATTAAGAAAAATATTCTCTTTACCAGTATATTCAGCATTAAATCCACTTCCTAACTCAAGTAGTGCAGCAACACGCCCATTCACATTAACAACACCAGTTGTAGGCTGTAATATCCCTGTAATGATTTCAAGTAGGGTACTTTTTCCACTACCGTTCCTACCAATAATACCAAGGGTCTCTCCTCTCCGCACATCAAAAGTAACATCCTTTAATGCCCAAAAAGGGCGACCGTAATTTTTCCCCATTCGCCAAAAAAGAGATTGCTTCAAACGGTCCTGCGGTCGATCATAAAGCATATACATCATGCCAAGATTTCGAGCTGATATCACCACATCATCTGACAATGAACCCCTCCCTTTTGTTTACATCTACCATTATTGCAGAATTTGGATTTTGATTTGCAAATATCATTGTCATATAATTATCCAGACTCACATTACACCGGCAAAACCCTGCTTAGTTTTCATAAACCAAATATACCCCAATATAGCCAACATAACTGTTAACACCAGCCACAATCCCCAAGCTTTTAAATCTAACATCTCTCCCCATAACAAAGTTTGCCGAAACTCCGTCATAATCAGGGTCAACGGATTAATTGAAATCACACTTCGAAAAGGCTCTGGCACTACGCTGACCGGATAGAAAACGGGGCTTAAAAAAAACAGCATTTGTACTACAATGCTAATTCCTTGACCAATATCACGTATATACACACCAAGAGATGCCAAAAACCATCCCAACCCAAGGCTTAGCAGACACAAAGGTAAATAAACGAGGGGCAACAGAAAAATAGTTGGTGAAAATCGCCCCTGAATCAAAACACTTCCCATCACAACCAAACCTGATGTAATCACAGAATTAGCCAGAGCTGACCCAACGGCTACTACCGGTAATATCTCTAATGGAAAAACAACCTTTTTTACATAATTTGGTACTGCCAAAATTAATGTTGGCGCGCGATTAACTACCTCCGAAAACAAATTAAAAGCAGCCAACCCCGCAAACAGTGTCAGGGCAAAATCACCTACAGGTGTTTCAGTACCCGTCTTCCAACTACTCTTAAATATTAAAGAGAAAACGAAAGTGTAAATCATGAGCATTAGAAGAGGTGTAATAAAAGACCATAACATACCCAGATAAGATCCACGATAACGCTGACCTACTTCACGCTTGATCAATAGCCAAATCAAGTCACGGTAGTGCCAAAGGTTTAGGAATTTATTGATGGGATTCTGAAATTGCATAGTCATCAAAAAATATTTCCTTTTGCATAAATTCTTTAATCTCTAGCTCTTAACCACTTGTTGCCAGGCATGATTGAAAAAAACCAACCAGCTAACCACAGCACCAAATATAAAGGGGCTTTTATCAGAGCGGATAAATAAATATTAGGCCCAGACACATATTTTAATCCCACAATGTAATATAATAAATCGATCAAAACGCTGCCCAATAAACCAATTTCAAGAACATAAAAGAGTGGGCTAATTGTAAAGCTCAATAGAATAAATATAAGGATAATTTTTATCATCAATAATAATGTCTTCGGCTTAAACAGTAAGGCCTGCATCAGGGACCATCCAGAAAATCCAGAGGTAACCAATTTCATTAAATCATCTCTCATCAAGGATAAAATTTGGCGCTGGCCTTTTAACCACCGTCCTCGTTGTCTAGCCAAGCCCAGCATATTTGATGATTTTGGGTCATAAACAATTGCTTCTGGCGCAAAAGAAACTGTTATTCCTAATCTTGCTAATCGAATAGAAAGTTCAATATCGTCCACCTGGGTTTCCAATCCAATACAAATGTGTGAAAATACTTCACGGCGAAAGACCATTCCCGTGCCACGAAGCGGGACAGTCCACCCAAGTTGTGACCGCACCTCATCATCAATTTTTTGTGAAAGTATTTCTGAATACGCCGCTAATGTTGTTGGAGAAAAGCTATCTGAATGTAATGGCTCGACAAACGCTTGGATAACTTGAATTTTCCCCGAAAAAAAAACCGCTCGGGTTATCTTACAAAAATCCGATGAAATTACTGTATCTGCATCGAAAACTGCAATCAAATCATACTTGTCCAGATTATCCATCTTTTGAGCAACTAACCAGGAAAGCGCCTTGCCTTTTCCTGGATCATTATCTAACCGAATAAAAACATTTACTCCGCAATCAAGGGCAATTTGAGTTGTTTCATCCGAACAATTATCAGCCAGTAAGGCTAAATCCACAGCTGCGTCCCTAACAATTTGAGACTGGATCAAACCAAGCGTTCGTGCAATGATATGCTGCTCATTATGAGCAATAACAAGAATAAGAATATTATTCGGCTCTTCCCGCAACTCATTCCTGAGTGGCTTTCGAGAAAATCCTGCTACCGCCAAATAAATCGCGCGAAATAAGGAGTCAATCATCGCCAAAATAAATGGAAATAATAATAATACCAATACCATGTTGAGAGAGATACTAGTTACAATAACCATCACATTGTCTCAAGTTTATTTATTATATTGAATATAAAGATCAAAAATAATCATTGCATTATCAAAAGGGATTTTCTGGCTTTCCTTCAAACTATAACCACTATGCTGAAGCATATCCCTCAATTCGTCAGGCTCGGACCAAATCTGGTTGACCAACCAAACACGATCTGCCTTAGAAATCTTCTCAATAAGCAAACGGGTTGTCAGGCTCCTTGCATCAAGGTTATTTTTTATCTCTATATTGTAGGGCAGGGAATACCATGGATACTTAATACAATCAGAATTCATAAAATAAAACCAAGTTTTAGAACGATAGGGCTTGATTAGAACAATATCATCCGCATTCACCTGATCTTTCAATTCGTTACACATGCTTTTGATTTGGGCGGATTGCGAATGATAATAAGCGTCTTTGTGATAAAAAAGAACAAACGCAGCTAGAGCAAACACAATACACCCGAGCGAAAGAATTATTCTATTATAGCTATCTAGATTCTGTTCTTTATTCAGATCCGTCCAAACATAAAATATAAGCCAAGCCAAAAATAACATAACAGTCGAAAGAAAAAAGTAGGCAGCATTTTCATTCTCAAATGAACGCCATATTGCCAGATCGGGCTTCACGCCATGTAAAAATTGACTCCACTGGCCCAATATCGGCGCATTTGAAAAACTCCAAACCACCTCGGTCGAAAACACATCCGCTTTTTCAAACAATTTCCAATTGTATTCACTTGGGTTAATTATTACAGCGCCCAACTGGATAAACATTCCAATACCAAACAGGATAATCAAACCGACTCCATGGGGAGAACATGGTTTTTTTATCGCCTCTTCCAACCAGGGCAAGCCAGCAATGACAAACAAAGGAATGCAAGGAAGCAGATACCGTACACTCCATGAGGTTGTCCACCATTCTCTATCATATGCCAGAGCCTGTGTTGCCAATAGGCCGACCAATGTGACTAATGCTACAATAATTATGTATGTTTGCTTTTTTTTGTAAAGCTTATAAAACGAAGGGAATGCCATAAAGCATATCGGAGAATAGATAAAAAAGCCCTTCCACGGGCTAATCAGCGGAGCAATTATTGCCTCCCAAAAATACTTGTGATCAATAAATAAGTACCTTCCTATTGCATCTTTGATAAAGACGGTTGTAAAGCGATAAAAAACTTCCTTATCAACTTGGATTTTAAACATAGCCAAAAATACAAGACCGGCAATAGCTAGAATAACTGAAGCAAATACAAATATTGAGCGAACGTTTCTCTTATCTATAATATTTGTTCTTATTATCAACATAATGATAAATGAAAGAACAAAAGAGATGAGCATGACCTTGGTTAATAAAATCAGTGTCAATAATAATAAACTTACGCCTGCCAACAAGCCTTTTACCCAAATACGTCTGTTCCTCAACGTCTCTTCAAATATTACCCATACTAAAGGAATGAGGGCTACAGCCAACGTTTCACGATAAAAAGTTTTTGCGTAAGGCCACGCAATTGTTGACAACCCAAACAATACCCCGGCAGCAACGCCCGTTTCCAGTGAATAATTCAGTTGAACGGCAAGAATTACCAACAGGCCTGCTGCAAGACTGGTGTAGAGAATTGGTAACAGGTATAAACTTTGCAATCGTCCGTCTGGAAAGACAACATTAATAAAACGAAACCAAAAAGAAGCCAGCACTGGATGTGCTGGTTCAACACCATGATAATCACCTTGCAACCAGAGACTACCATATACTTCCGGAGCATCAAGCCTGGCGGCATCGACAATATTTCGAGCGGCACTCAAATACAAGTCTTCATCGCTAGTCTGCGGAACTCCGCTGAAGAAAGCTACATAGAAAACAAATGTGAGACTGAAAACATAAATTGCATTTGAAACAATTTTCATTAAGGGCATGTTTTCTTGCCATGGTGATCACTCAACCATGTTATACATCGCTGAGTTGCCTCTGCGTTATTATTCCCACTTGATGGGGCTCTAGGCGTTAATGTTGCTGTTGGTTGCGCTTGCTCAGGGATGCAAAAAGCTCCTAATCCTTGAAATTTTTCCAAAGTAATTGAATTCTTCCAAAATCCGCATCTCTGATCTTGGCTAGAAGGATTTACATTCCCAGCAGAATAAAACAAGTATCTGTTCGCTCCGTCCAAATTCATCTGATCAATATTGCTACTTCCTCCGGAAATACTACAATGCCCTTCATAACAATCAACATATATACCCACGGGATCGAACGAATTCTGGATACCCATTACAGAACCCGATACCTGAGCAACCAACCCATCTTGAGTCTTAATTGATAAGGTAGCTGATCCTATGCTAAGTTTAACCAAAACAGAACCTTGTTCAAGGAGTAATTCAAATCCATTTTCAATTTTATCAAATCTAATATTTGTTCCTGAATTCATTAACAAAACAGTTCCATCGGCAAGATGTATACCAGCTCCATCCCGGCTAATTTCAACTCGCGAATTCTGGTAAATGGTATATATGCCATTCGCCAAATCTTGAGAGGTTCCATTCGGAGACTTTAATTGTCCAATTATCCCACCTATTTCATCCACAGATATGCTATTCTTTGATGCTAAAGTAGGATAAGGAGTGTAAGTCGGTAATGCAACAAATTGAACAGAGGGATTTATAAATCTATTAATCCCCCATATAGACATCCCGATAAACACCAAGATTGTGAACACAATCAACCCTGGAACAATTCGCTTCAGACGTTGATTCGCATCTCCCCGTTTTTTATTGGATTCAATCGTCTTTACAATTTCTTCTGATAAATATTGTATTGTCACCGCAGAAACATTATCATCCGGGCGACGCCCTAGTGCAGCACTAACCATTTTAATAGCGGCAGTATCAGGCTCATGCTCAGTTAGTAACGCATCCAATATTTCATCATCTGTTGCATACCTAACATTCATGCGATCCGTCTTAATCAGCCCGTCGGAACAAAGCATGATAGCATCTCCAGCTTTTATTGGAAGGCCATTCAATCCAAGCCTGAGTGCCTGATCGACATTATCCTTTTCTCCTTTTAGGTAAAAACCCAAGTCTACGTACACATCAGACTTCTTCCCAATCGCGTTTACCAACAACCCAGCATCTTCGCTATTTGAGTCCACGCCGCCATAAATATTATAATAGCTGTGATCTCGAGTTAATTGTAGCATTTTTCTTTTGTCGCCACTTTGAATCCAATATGCACGACTATCTCCAACATTACCGACAAAACAACGATCTTTATAAATGACAGCTATGACCAAGGTGGTCAAGCCATCAGCATTATTCCTTTGATTATCTTCATATACGGCGCTGTTTGCAAAGTCAATAGCTTGTTCCAAAATTTGGCTAATATTTTCTCCCTGACTTTGTTTTAGAATTTTAACAAGAGAATCGATTGCCAATTGCGCACCGCGCTCGCCAGCATCTGCACTACCTACACCATCAGCAACAATGCCAACTACAAATGGATTGCCACCTACACGCTGAATTTCGCCCTTAAATACACGATCTTCATGTTTTCTACGCGGATCCCCGACCTTTGTAACAGCACCCAATATATACTTGTCTTGAATTGCACCTGGTATCATAATAGTCTCCTAAACAAAATGAAATGACATGATCTAAGAAATGCGCTATTGAATATGAATCCGTGGAGGGGAAAATTTTTCCTCTACGGCTAAAATCACTTCCTTAACCATTGGTCTCCTGTTTGGATCCTTGTTTAACATTGAGCGAATAAATGCGGTCAGAATGTGGCCTGGCTCTTCAGGTATCGGCAAAGACGGAGCCATCTGCTCACGAATGATGGTTGTCCTTATCTTGTCCCGATTACCTTTGAATAACGCCTTACCGGTCAAAATTTCATAAAGAATTACCCCCAAACTCCAAATATCTGACGCTTGGACGTTTTCTGGTTCTGTCATATTTTCTCCCATGGGCATTGACCGAAGAATTCTCTCAGGAGAAGCATATTCCAAAGTATAGCTATTATCAATAATCGTACGCTGTTCTTCTCCACTGGTAGCCAAAGCAAAATCAACAAATACCGGCTCTGGGCTTTTATCAGGAGAAATTGGATTCCTAAACATAATATTGTCGAGCTTGATATCACGGTGGGCAAATCCTTTTTGATGAATAAATGCCAACGGTACAAGAATTTGATAAAAAAGCTCTAGCTTCCATTCTAAAGGGTATTTATTAATAGTTGAAAGCATCTGTCCCAACGAATTACCCTTTAAATATTCCATTACCATATACCATGGTTGATTATTAACACTCATCGCTTTAACTGCATATTCAGATTTGCGATTAGATAACGGAATCGGATAAAGGCGTACAATCCCTGTGTGCCGCCAATCCCACTTACTTAACAACTCGGCTTCCCAATTCAGTAACGTATCTTCATGCGAGGGCGCCCCTGAATCTGTATTGGCAACTTTAACTGCTACTTTATGTTTTGTATCTTCAGTCAATGCCAAATATACCGCAGACATTCCTCCACTGTTTGATAAAAGTTTTTCTATTATAAAACGATCTAATTTTGTACCTGGAGTTAAATTAGCCATCACTGCCTCATTCCATATTATAGAATATCAAGTTACAACACCTAAATCGCATCAATTTCTCTTGGTTTAATAATTCGCATTTCAACATTTTACCTATCCCTGAATTCATTGAAAATATCATCGTTGGCACCCTGAGCCTGCGAAGTATCATCCTGTTTATTAACCGTTTTTTTCAAAAAACCCGCAGGCATTGTATTACTAGCGACATCGGTTTTCCGATAATCATTGAATTCTGTCTCATTCTTCCGAACAGCAGGTTCAGCTATACCCACAGTATTAAAAATAAAAACAACGGGTTGCTGGGCATCATAACCTAAACGGACAGTCCTCCCACTCTCCAAAGGGTATGGTTCATTAAATGCAATTGCACTGTCATCCACAAATGTTTCGCTACCGCTCTGAGATACAGCTACTATACGCCACGCAGCATTTACTCGCTCAATACGTGCATGCAGACCGCTAATTGAAGTATTGACATCAATCCCATAAAAAGTCATGTCAGCCCGTTGTGGATCTCGCCCAAGCCTCACTACCTCAGTAAATATATTTAATTCTTTTCCGATCATGGTCGGTGGACCATCAATTATCTTCAAACTTGCCAATGGCTTTCCGCGTTTCCCCCCTCCAATCAGAGTCTTTCTTACTCCCTCAACCACAGCAGTCACCCGAGCCCCAACCCCAGACATAAGCTGGCTCATCTTTCGGCGCATAATCAACATGATAATCAGAAGAAATCCAACAATCCCAGAAAGAAAGTAAACCAGATAACGCTGAGCTAGTAAATCTAAGGGAATATAACTCATAACAATTATCGGAACGTCGGGGTTGCTAACAGCTGTCAATCCAAGCTCATCTACAACTTCAGTTTTGAGGGACAAAGTCGTGCTGCGACTGTCACCTAAATCACCAAAGCTCCAATTTACCTGGTACGAATCACCATTGAACGAAGAAGTTTCCACAGGTATTCGCAATTCAGGCTTGCCATCCTGATTAATGATTAGAGCAATTGAGTCGATCTTCCTATTAAATTCATCCGGGAAGGTCACCTGGACAGATGCAACATCTCCTGTCTTATCATAGATCAGACCTTCCTTTTCGTTCTTGATAGCAGTACGAGTGATGGTGGTTGTCGAAATAATCAAACTTACCTGCGGAGGCAATAAATTAATTTGATAAGAATTTAAACCCAGACTAGGGATCGATTTCCCTTCATATTGAAAAACCAAATCATGTGTACCACTCGTCCCAAAGGCTGAACGGTAAGCAATGTAAAAAGACTGCCTATATGAATTGAGCACATTCAAAAAAGAGGACAGGCCCCCATTATTCACATTGACATAATAGCCCCCGTTCGCTTCGACAGCGTTTTTATAAGAAGATCCAACACCTTTATCACCATTGGGAGTCGGAGTATGGATCAAGATCAGGATAGTATTTAACGATTTTGCACTAATCGTTATTTCAGCTAATTTTTCAGCATTTGTTACGGCTTCATCTCCAAGAATCAACAATAAAAACTTGGGTTTTTGACATGTATTTAAACCGGCATTAATATTTTTTAGTACGGTGTCTACTGCATTGTCAATGACTCGATAAGATCCTATTCTCGCTGTAGGAAAATCTAAAACTGCTTGATCAATGACGACGCCAGTCCCCGGAGCATAATAAGGCTTCGCACTAGTAACATTCTCATCTGTGAAAATAAATATTTGATCTTTTGGATCATCATAGTTCAATAAAGCATTTAAAACACTCTTAACGCTTCCTTGATCGGTGCGATTTCCTTTATTAATTAGGATATAAAAATCCGCACCAAGTCCAAGCGGAATAGTCTGCATCTCTGATAAAGGAACTGGTGTTTGTCCACTTTCAGAAATACGAATATTCTTTTCTGGCAAGTTAGGAATTGGCCTTAAGTTCTGGTCATAAGCCCTAAAAACCAAGCTAACATCAGGAAATTTTCCGGCAATCGGAGCTTCAGCCACACAAAAATTAACCGCCGGCCCTTCCTCTGGGAGAGGTGGGGCCGCGGTTACACCTTCAGTCAAAATATTGGAAAACAAATATGTAAAAGCAATGGTAAAAACTAATAGCTTCGATAACACATTACGCTTCATTGACTAGCCTCCATGAAAAAAAATCAATCGTTCAATATCTTAGTTTTCATTCTTATATAAGGGCTTTCAGGGGAATTACCAATATTTATAGTATCGCCAACCTCATTTTCTTCACCGTGCTTTAATTCTTTACCATCCAGATATACACTTGAATGTGCATTAGGATGGAGTTTCACCATCCATTTTCCGTCCTTCTCTTTAAAGACAATCAGCTCTCTGGAAACCTTATTATCGTTTCCCTTCAAAAATTGAGTCAAATCCAAGTCTGGGTAAATATTTTTTTCTTCATCCTTCCTGCCAACAAACAAATCCTGCTTGTTAATGATAAAGTTTTTTCCATTAATATTAATTTCCAGCTTTACCGACACCGTAGTAGGTTTGATGAAAAATAAGTAATATCCTGTTTTCACATCCAATTCTTCAAGAGTGGCAATTGACATATCCATTTGTCCTCTGCCATCTTCAAATTTGAACAATTTCTCTAAAGTTAACTCTGGCATTAACAACTGATAAGCCACTAACACCCGATATTCATTTAGGTCTCCTCTTTCTTGTGGGTTATTTACAACATCTTTCAAAACGCGAGAAATTATTTCGGAAGCAGACGCACTAGAACTTACTCTGAACTCTTGAAATTTATCAGAAATTACTTGAACTGAAAAATCTATTTCGCCCATTATTTTGCTCCTTTCTTCGCCAATTGTTGTTGTTTTATATATGCCTCAACTGCGCTATCCATGTTGATAAAACCTCCAGAGACGGGACTTGGCCGAGATGATTGGTTACCATCTGTCTTTATTGCCGGTTCGCTTTCTTTGCGGACTTGTTCAACTTGTTCTACCGTAGCTTGTCTTATCCAATTCGCCTTTTTACGACCAGCCCATTTATTAGAAACCACAGTATATGCATCGGCGTCCGGGTTTGCAAATTGCAATAATTTTATTGAAGATCGCGCAAAGAAATAGCCTCTTCCTGCTGGCAATTCTTCATTTCTCATAACTGACGTTGGGCGACCACCCAAATTCTCCAAAGTATCCACGTTCACTAACGAAATTCCTGTTCGAGAAAGACGGATTTGTTTTAACAAAATATCAGGATGGGCCACATTTTCGGGTAAGACAGAAATCAAGAAATGAAATCCAAAATCCGAATCCTGTCGAACATGTTTGCCAAGTTTGGAAAGGATTATTTCATTAATAGCAAAAGCTTCACATGTCAAATCATAGTCATCAATTACAAAAAGAATCTTAGGAAAGGTACCTGCTTCTTTCAAATGTTCTCGCCTGAATATTAGTTCAGTCTGCAAATTAGCTATATTTTTTACCAACCCTTCATCCTCAGTGATCCAATCAATTACATGCGGAAGTTCTTGTAAATCCTTCAAACTTCTAGAGCCATCAATCAAGACAATATTCAACTGATCTGGCGAGTAGTTATATGCCAACCCTAATACAAACGTATGAAGCAATTTTGTACGCCCTGATTGAGATGGCCCCCCCACCAAGAAGTGAGGAGTCTCTTTCCAATCCAAGTAATATGGGGATAAATCATCTCCATCAATACCCACCAGACTGTTCATATCAAGCATATCCAATTTGGTCTCGCCTAATAATTTGGAAAGAGGCTCATTATTGTTTAATATTTCTATTTGAAGAGGTCTCTTATTCTTCCAAGCCAAATTCATGTCATTAATTAATATTTCCCATTCTTTTCTTTCAGGGGGCATCCCAATTTGGCAACGCATCGGCGGATTTGTAACATTAACAAAACACCTGCCTTTTGGAAGCGTATCAAACTCCAAAGACTCAGGACGCCCAACAATCATTAGGTATTCACCATGGTCTGATAAATTAAAAGCAATTCTATGCTGAATCAAATTAGACAGTCTTGATGGAACATCATTACTTTGCAAGGCGGTAATTATAAAATGTAAGCCATACAAGCGTCCTATCTTGAACAGCTTTTCAATTTCTGCAAGCTCATTATCATATTCAAGATTTTTTAATTCGCCAAAATTATCTATCAATAAACACACATAAGGTAACTGGTCATTCTTCCCTACTTTCATATTATAAGAATTTAAATCACTTACCTCTGATTTATAAAATGCTTTCTTGCGATTTTCTACCTGATTTTGTAAATGCCGTATCAGTCTATGGATTTTCTCAGTCTCACTACCATCGACCACTGAACCAACATGAGGTAACTTAGCAAGAACATCCATATCTTTCCCAGCAAAGCTCAAGATATAAATATTGGCTTGCGCAGGAGTATAGTGAACTGCTAGACCATAGCACAAAGTTTGAAGGAAATACGTTTTGCCAGATTGTGCCCCACCAACTACCATTACATGCCCGCCGTGCTCTAAAAAATTCAGGTAATGCGGGGGTTGAGTATGGGTAGCAAGAGAATCAAGAATACCAACTGGAACTTGAAAAACGGAAGGTTCCTTTTTATTATCTTCATCATTAATGCCTCGAAAGAGCTCTCCCTTCCATTTTTCTCCCCAATCTTTGTTCCACCAATCCTTCCAATCGTTTTTATTTCTGGAGGGAAAAGCTATATGTTCTATATCCACTTCTTCGCCAAGGGGAGGAAGCAAAATTTGCTCCATAACTTTGTAAGGCATGGTGTTATATAAATCCACAATATTTTCGACCAGTGTTTTTGCGATTGTTACTGGTGTTTTGTATACTTTTAGCGTTTGATGTTCATTTCGGATAAGGTAATTTGTAGCTGCATCATTAATTTCCCATTCGCTACCAGTCCTTTTTACTACTACTTCAACATCGAGAACCAAGTTTAGTCCTTCAACAAGAAACGATTCACGAAGCCGATCTGACCTTTTTGAATCTAAATCATTGATAAGATCAGAATTAACACTAAACAAGTAAGAATTTTTCTTCTCAACTTGCCATCCATCCTTTACTAAATCGCCCTCTTCATAGCGCAATCTATAAAGGTTATGCCTTTGATCTTTAATAGCAATCACCTGATATTGAGCTCCCGCACGAGCGGCTTGAAATTGACGCGGCGTTCCGCCATCACCCAGTTGAAAATACGCCCTACCAGGCAAATCATGTGGTAAATATGCTGCATCGGGACGACGTAGCATGTCGCGGCTATCATCTATTGTCTGCACACGCAAACTTATTCTAAAATTCAGATTTGCCCGCATTTCGTCTTTTACGACACCAGCGGGTCTTTGTGTAGCTAAAACTAAATGAATTCCGAGAGAACGCCCAACGCGGGCGATTTCATTTAAACGATCCAAAAAACCCGGCATTTCTGATGCCATTTGTGCAAACTCATCAACAATAATGAACAAATGAGGCAATGGTTCAGTTAGTGGATCGAGTATTTTCCCATTTCCTAATAGTTGTTGATGGTATTCTATAATATCTTCAATTTTTAGTTTTCTTAAAAATTTTTGTCTGCGTATATTTTCAGTGTTCAAAGCCTCCAAAGCACGGCCGGCGCTTGATTTATCCAAATTCGACACTAGTCCAACTACATGGGGCATTTTTTCAAACACCCCAAAAGTACTTGCGCCTTTAAAGTCTATTAGCATAAAATTCAAGAAATATGGGTGATGCTCTATTGCCAAGGAACAAACTAATGTCTGCAACAATTCACTTTTCCCAGAGCCTGTTGTGCCAGCAATTAGACCATGTGGGCCGTCATTGTTTTCAGACAAATTCACAATAAGTGGGTCGGCATACGTCTCGCTACCCAGACGTATCTTAAATGGCAATAACCCATCTTCGGCAGGCAGGTTTGCCCACCGATCCACAATCCTCAATTCCTCTATCCGCCCTACTTCATACAATTGTAAAAAATTTACACGGGTAGGAATACCTAAATTTCTACCTAAAGTTTGTACTGCAATCGGCAACAAACGGCGCGACAAATCATCAGTTTCAATCAAACTAACAGTGTCGGGAATTCCTTTTAACTTAAGGCCTTCGGCTCCAGTTACAGAAAAAACAAAACCGGAATTATCAACCTCAACAATACTACTACAATCACTTGGAACATCTTCCATATTTTCACAAAGAAAAATCGAATATATCCCTTTATTTTTTCCTTTTTTTACAAATTCTAAAAAAGATAATTCGTCTCGAACTCCTTTTTCGTTATCAAACAACAACAATGCAGAAATTGAAAGCTGTGTATTTGCTGGCTTAATATCTTCGCCCTCCTGCCTAGGCACATCCAGCAATCTAACAATTGACGCCAGTAACTCCTTGCTTCGTTTTTGGGTAAAAGCCAAGAATGAAGGTTGGCCACCTACATGGTTTTCATTTGTGTGCGGCAACCATCTCAGCCATTTCCAAGTTTTATAATAAGATTCAGAAGAGAACATATATAGATGAATATCATCTGGGGAATTCAACGTGCTAACTTGCGTAACTAATGCCCTCATCATAGGCATCGTAAAACTTCGATTACCAACCAATGCAACAGATCCTAGTTTGTGTAAATCAACCACTACCGGCGAATTTGGTATTTTTCTATACTCAATATACATTCCAAAAGCACGGCGAATATCAGGACTGTTTAGATCAGGATCTGGTGGTTTAATATTATTAATAGAATTCGCCTCTCCAATACCAAGTCGAAGAACAAGGAAATCCGGGTCATCACGCCTTCGTTCCCAAATAGTTATTTCCAATTTTTTCACTCGGCGTAAAATTTCCTTGGGAGATTGAAATTTTTTCGCCAATAAGTCAGATTGCAACCTCCTCGCAGAGAGGAGCCGTGACTCTTTCTTATCTAATAGTCGATGGTATTCCCGCAATTGCTTTAACCAGCGTTGTTTTTGTTCATACTTTTGTTCACCAAATGTAATAAAGGCAATAATAAATGTAAAAACGGCTATCCCCAACATAGGCACAGCATACAACCACCCCATTCCACCCGAACCACGCCCAAAAGCCAGTGCGTAAAATAGCCCCATTACTAAAAAGCTACCCATTGGTAGAATAGACATTAATAGATTCCGCGCTGTTTCATCAGGCTTAACAGGTGGTGAAGGGATCTCAATATCCACCGGATGAAAATTATTTTGTATTCGCGGTGGGCGATTAAAAGAGTTTGTATTACGGATTTTATCTGCCATACAACTGATACCCTTACAAATTCTGAAATTAGGCTATTTGTTCATCCAGCTACACTACAAAATTTAAATATTTACTCTATTTCAGGCAAACGATTAGCTTCTCAATCTCAAACTCAGACATTAATTTGGTTAATCCCTAAATAGTAAGTGCATCAGACCATGTATCCTGTTAATTATTTAGATAAGCCAAAATATCTAGCGAAATTTTAATCAAATGCGGATAGTTGTAATTCGGTAGGTCCTGATGCCCTGCATTCAAATACTTTGGGACATCTTCCTACTACGAGGGCCAAACCTTGAACTATTCGTCACATTGGCTACAAAGTCAATAAATACACTATAGACTCTATTAATAGTGACTGATCAAATGCTTTATCAATCAGTCACTATTAATTTAAGTCAATTAGTGATGATTATCTGCTGCTTGAAGCTTGTTTGCAGCATCTCGTATCTCAGTCGAGAAAGAGCGGACAATGTCATCCCATGATTTCATATCATTGAGCGCTGAATCATATTCTTTGAAGAAGGAAGAAGCGGTTTCGCCAAGGAATGTGTGGCGCAAACGATTAACCAGTTCTGAAACTGCGTCTACTTCTCTCTGCACCGTAGCTGCGTTAGTTTCAATATTAGAAGCCTTCTGAATTAAATTTGCCGGTGTAAGCTTGATTGTGTAAGTCATTTTTATCTCCTTTTATACAACAAAATAATCAAACTTTGTCTGCCGCAGAAAATCGGGCGGAGGCCTCATCAAGCTCCTTGGCAAAATTCTCTAACATACGTTTGAAATTAAAGATCTTGTCACGAATCTTGTTATAGCGTGCTCGTAGAGTATCAGCACGAATACCTTCAAAGGCATTCGAATCCAGAGCTCGAATATCGTTATCTACCGCATCAATAGCGGCCTGCAACCTTTTAGCATGATTGCGTATATCACTTGCCGCATGTGTAAGATCAGCGGGTATTACTTGAATTTCACTCATAGCATCTCCTTTTGAATATATGATTTTTTTCAACGAACAGGCCAGGCAACAAATTGAGGCTTTTCCGAATTTGGGGGCTGAATTATCAATGATTTTGGCGATGTAATTCTTGGAACCTCAAAAACAAACCATATTTTTATAGATTGCCCATTTGATAGGCGATCTTGTTCCGGATTGGAGGGTGAATCGATGAAGAATGGATGATCTGCATAATTAACCATGGGCGTATTGGTTCCGTCCGCTAGTAACAAACCAAGATCTGCTTCAGGAGGATTTTCACAGATAGCCATAGTGCATTGAAAGTAAATTAATATCGCTACAAAACGTGCGCCTTTTGCTGGCTGAGCCGGTTTGTATTTTTCATCAAGGGTTTCGCCAAACGTAACAGGTCTCCTCTCAATATCAACGAGGTCTTCCTTATCAATGATCGAAACAATCCCCTCTGCATACTTAGCAGAGGATTGCCCCGTTAGAACTGCCTGAGCTGTTTGTTCAGCTTGGACTGCGGCTGTTTGAGCTGAAAACTGGGCTTCATACTTGCTATTAATAACTGTACCAATACTTCCCAAAACGAGTAAAAAAATACCCCCAGCAATCCACAAACGAAAAATCTTCATTTTTTCAATCCGCTTTTTCCAAGTAGGTTGCTTCCAAAATTGATAGTCAGGTGGCTCACTTAATTCCTCTTCAATTTTTTTCTCTCGTTGAACAAACTGTCTTGCCAAGTCAGAAAAAGGAGAATCTCCATTAACTAATTGTGAAAGTAATTGTAGTCTTTCATCATCAGACAATTTCGAATGAGCGCGCAACCAAATTACTTCAGACGACTCAGGCTCGTGGCGCAATAAGTCCAAGACGCCATCACGATCGCCTTCTAGTAAAGATTGATTTGCTTTTTGCAGATTATCTTTCATGTGATTTATATAGTACCTGGATCTTTTTTAACTTACTCCAAGCCATTTATGAGCGCTTCCCACATCAAAAGCTTTGAACTCTGTCGAGCTAATATCAGTTTCCAATAATCCTCCAAATATTTGTTTTTGATTCCAAATTAAACTTTTTTGATTAGTGATCATCAGATCGCCCTCCTTCGATTGCAGGACTGATTGGGTACACATTGCCTGAATTGATTCAAGAAACTTAGTCAGCTCAGCCGCATCTTTCTCACTCAATCCGGATTCTACCAATCGAACATTTATCTCGCTCTTGGTTAAATTCAAGAAATTTGGCAATACTTTATTAGGCACAGAAAAAGTAGTTTTGGCAAGGGTTGGTTTCGCCGGTAATTTTAAGATTGTTTTTTGTTTGGCAATCAAGCTATCTGGTTCGGGGTGAAGCGTAATAAGCAAAGAACCATCATCCTCGATTAAGAGGGGAAATTCCAGCGAAGGATAGACAAATATCCGTCTGATCGTTCCATCCTTATTGCATATTTGTTGTACCAAAACTTTATCAGGATTCGCAATCAACTGAGATATAACCACCAATACTTTTTCCACTTGCCAGCCGTAATTAGCTTGATACGTTATCAAACCTCTTTCCTGTAGTTCTTTCTGGACAATAGGCAACTCGGATCGAACATCACCAACTGAAGAGTCAATTTCCAATAACGGGAACTGAACATAACCAAGTATGTTTGCAAGCCAGAGCAATTCCAGACGAGACAGTTCAAGTTGAAAAACATTTTCTGATTTCATATAAGCCTATGGTCTGATTGAGTAAATTGCGCTACTGCCGCGAGACCACATTTTTTCAAACGTAGCTCTGGGAAGCTGAATTTGCTGACCGCTCCACGGGTCATTAACATTTACCTGGTCATCCCCTACGCCTGTGACAACCATTGCGTGAATGGTGTTTCCAGGCCCATCCAGCGCGCGAACAGTGCTACTCGCTGCAACTGTGCCAGGACCAATTATTTTTACTCCGCTAGTGACGATAACTGGACCATCTTTAACTGCAGAACGGAGATCTGAATATTGCGCCCCAACCTGCTGGGTGATGTTCTTATAACCGAGATCGTTTAGTTCATCGGTAAGGTTTGAAAGAGACATCCCCTTTCCATAAGTTCCATCTCCTTTATCCATCATGCTAATAAGATCCTGTGGAGACACAGTCTTGTTTTGCACATTTTGGGCGCTGTAATAATCGAGAACCATACTTACAGAAGTTTGAGAACAGGCCGCATTACCATATAAAGAACCCTGTGATTTCGCCGGGACGTTGAAAGACACATCCACCGCGGTTCTAGGTGACGCACCTCCCTCATCAGCTACAAGAACAAGGGGTGCGGGATGTGCCGACTCAGTACTAACTAAAACCCCTTGAATAATAGGCTGGGAATTAAGTCTTGGATCCTGAGACACGCCACCTTCAACCACCCGTGGGTCTATTTCTATGCCCAATGGCGAAACAATTTCGACAGGCCTAAACACACTCGCCAATTTCCCTTGCAGCCATTCAGGAATAGATTGTATTAAATTTTTTGAGGAAACGAGGTATCGCATTATGAGAGGGTCTAAGCGAAAGTCAGTTGCCCACAACCCACCAGTTCCTGGAAGAATAACACCGCCGCGACCGCCTTGATCGGCTTTTTCAAAAGCAGTTGCCGCATTTTTCAATTCCACGGCAAAATGGGCTACTTTCTCCTTTGCATTTAGCAAAGCATTACGCTTTGGTGCATAATGCCCTTGCACGGTGTTGGCCCGGTTGCCTAAGAACTTATCCCCCTTTAGCGAGAGGATATCATTGTCAATGGCTTGTAAAGCCACGTCAATTTTCTTTGCACTGGATATCAGTTGCTCTGAAATTTGACGCAATTCAGTAGGGCGAACAAGAATATCAACCATTTTTCACCTTAGAAATATTGCATTCCTCAAGTAGTTATTTTTTTAGCATGAAAACATTATTTATAAAGGACCGCAAAGCTATGCGAATTTTCATTTTACTGGAATTAAATTGTTCGCAGATTATATTTAGTCATGTATTCAATTTACAATTATGCTTAGCTAATCATTCACTTCATGTGAAGATGTTAGGCTAATTTCCAACTGATCTCCAGGCATTGAATTTAAAAACCACAATCCATTACCAGCTATTAGCAAGGTTGTCCATTAATAACACCATTACCATTGCTTATTTATATACTTGAGGCGTACCCTGAACCTCACCAGCAGAAACAATCCGATTTTCGCCTGTTAATGGGTCTGCACAAATATAATTACCATTAGAATCCACACCAACGGCAAGAACATAATGACCATCATTTGTCGTTGATTTAAGATGAATAACAACCGGAGCGCCAGATTCGATGTTCTCCTTTATGTTCGCAGGGTTGACGTCATACATTGCCCCTTGCTTCCCCAGTGCATCATTGAGGAAACCTGCTTTGGCGTCCTGAGGCATATAGGAACCGTTATTGGCATAACCTCCATGAGCATCGATCCAGTTATCCACATCTACTGGAGTGACATCCCGTCCATTCGCACGTGCAATCATAGCAATTACAGTCGCTAAACAACCAACCCCCCCGACTGTTTCGCCGGTAACATTGTTCATTATTACATTCGGATAATCATTTTGGTTTAGATAGTCGTCAGGATATTTGAGGAGGTTATCTCCTGGGGCGAGTTTTTTGCCAGGAAATGGCGGTCGAATAATCGGACCAATTGGCAGAGGTCCGATTACCGGATTAGGAGGTCGAATTGGTTGAGAACCTCCGTTTTTATCCGCTTGTTCAAACCTTCCTGCAATAGTCTGCAAATCCTCAGCAAAGCGGGCAACAATATCTTGTGCCTTCAATAATGCATTACGTTTTGGATCATAATGTTCCTGAACAGCATTTGCGCGATTGCCAAGGAATTTTTCTCCTTTCAAAGCCAGAATATCGTTATCAATCACCCGCAAAGCGACGCCAATTTTGTTAGCACTGGATTTGAGTTGCTCTGAAATCTGACGTAATTCAGCAGGACGAACAAGAATGTCTCCCATACAATACTCTCCATTCAAAAATTATTTTAGAAATGTTCTAGCACACTACTAACTTACAATTTCCGAGCTAGTAATCCTGTTGTAAACGGGAAAACAAAATTTGGTCATTGCACTTTTGGGACCAAGCCATGCCATTTGCCATTCGGATCTGGCAGATATGGAAGCAACCTATCGGTAATAAAATCTGAAAGCCCGGGAACTGGTGGGAGTGGAAGTCCAGATATAGCCGGTCCTAACACCTCCGAATTGGTTGTTTCGCCAGAAAAAAAAATTTGAAAATCATGTAATGTACCTAGATCACCTATTAAAGAAATACCTTTCGCACCCCCCTCTAATATCCTCGCTAAACCATCCATCTTTGATATATAACCACGCGTATCCCCCAAATCGTTAAATATTCTTCCCAATTCTTTAAATAATTCGTGAAATTGTTTTGATGCATTTTTGTGATCGCCAATCCAATCAAACGGCTTAGCCCATTCATCGAAGAGCTTTAATAATTCGGCTTCAATATTTTTAGTATTTGGCTGCCCCCCACCTGGATTTATAGCTGAGGCTTCTCCTGAATTAGCTTGTCCACGATCAGCTTGTTCAAAATTGACTGCTGCAGTTTCAAGCTCTGTGGCAAAATTGAGAACGAGTTCCTTTGCCCTTTGAAGCGCATCTCGTTTTGCCTGATAATGCGACTGCACAGAATTGGCGCGATTCCCTAAAAACTTATCACTCATAAGTGACAGAATATCTGAATCAATACTATACAATGCCTGCCCAATTTTCTTTGCGCTATCACGCATCTGGGAGGCAATTTGCTTAAGTTCATCCGGACGTACAAGAATATCAGCCATAGATATACTCCGATTGATTGCAAACGCTGTATGATATTAATTTATAAATCGATAAGGCTATTTCTAAAAATCCAACCCTAAAATTTATATTTCTGAAATAAAAAAAGCAGGCCTGGCTAAACCAGACCTGCTCAAATTTGGATAAATAAAGTAGAAATTTGGCAGTCTGGCGATCGTAATCGTTGATTACACGATGTTAGATCCATGACTTTGCGTCTCCGCCTTTCGACGGATTTGCTATTTTCGTTTCTCTAATTTCATTGTAGCACGAACTATCAAAAACACAAGGTGTTCACCAGCAAAGGCTCTTTGTTCCTGGCGATGGTGTCCTTCCAAGATACGGAACACTGCCGTCTTTAGATTGTCGTACGTGATCCGTCGCGGAACACCTCCGAAAAAATGAAATGCGAGGATGTGTCCTTCAAAGAAAGCTTCCTGTTTTTGAAACGGAAACGCCACTACGAAACGCGCCTTCGAATAATTTAGGCGCATCACAAACATCTGCACTGTTT
>CAYHGN010000032.1:0-30952 GCA_964356005.1 uncultured Sphingobacterium sp. | reverse complement strand
ACCTGTTTTGAAACCGCCTCCACCTGGTAACGGTGAAAAAGATAAACCGGGACCAATACATCCTCCAGCATAGACATGGCCGTACCCTTAGGGATATTATTAAGACCAAATTGTGATAGCGCTTTTGCACGCACACTCATAACATTCTTCAATTCCTTTACCGGGTCATTCCCATTATCCCATAAATGCGCATCAGGATTCAGGCCAGCAGGGTCACGGGCATCGCGGTCTGATATAAAGGTCAGGCCATTCATTGACGCGTCGCTCAGTATTTTATTCAAAGCATCCGCTTCATTGATTCCTTTTGGAAATTGGGAGTAACCGTATTGAATACTTACTTTATCCCAGTCGCCGATCTCATTGGTATAGGCCTTGCTCAGGTCTATTTCATTCCTGCTATTCAAACTTACCATAGGCGGCGGATAATCCATTACGCTTGCCCTGTTCTGCGCACTGGAAATATAGTTATGCATCAGTCCGATGGTATGCCCTACCTCATGCGCGGCCAGCTGCTTTAAACGCTGCAAGGCCATCTTCAGCATTTTATCATCTGCAGGTGCAGTGCCTTTTTCAAAAGGTGCAAGCAAACCTTGTGCGATCAGATAATCCTGACGAACACGCAATGAACCCAGGGTAACATTTCCCTTGATAATTTCGCCTGTCCGCGGATCCACAACCGCATCGCCATAACTCCAGCCCCTGGTAGAGCGGTGCACCCAGTTGATCATATTATAACGAAGGTCCATCGGATCTGCATCTTCAGGTAAGAGCTTTACCTGGAAGGCATTGATAAAACCCGCTGATTCAAAAGCCTGGTTCCACCAGCTGGCACCTTCCATTAAAGCCGTTCGGATTGGTTCAGGTGTACCATTATCCAGGTAATAAATGATGGGTTTAATGGCTTCACTTTTCGTTGCAGCGGGATCTTTCTTTTGCAGGCGGTGACGCAGGATTGTAAATTTCTGAACCGGCTCATTCACTGGTGAACTGTAATCATAATATGAATGCGTTATATAAGGTGAACGGGCATCATATAATCTCTTTTCAAAATTATTATCAGGCAATAGTGCGAAAGTATGGTGCATTCTTAAGCTAATAGTCTCGGAGGCGGGTGCCACTGATTTGACAAAATCACCCTGCTTTCCATCAGTATTAACGAATGTGACCGTCGTTTCAAACTCTGTGTTCAAAGGAAAATTTTTGCTGCGTGGCAAATACATCGCACTTCGGGATGCATCTATATTATAATTCCCCTGATTGGACATTCTCAAGCGATTAGCCACCTGCAGGGCATCACGCATTAAAAAATCAGTTGCATCGATCAGTACTGAGCCCTTATTCTCTGCAGACACTGTAAAGCCCCAGATAGTGGACTGGGCAAATGATTGTTCAACTGCACGCTTTTCAGCTGTTCCAGCAGATTCTGCCCGATAAGCATAATTAGGTTCAATTAAGAGGACTTTATTCCCAATCCGATTGAATTTGACTATATAAGTGGTGCCCAGGCTTCCTCTGTCGAGACCCACATCATTTGAGCCCAGGCCCGCAGGCAATGAGGTTTGATAGAGTATCTCTTTATCAAGCTCATCAATCTGCAGCCATATTTTCCCCGTGCCCTCATCCCAGAAATAATTGAGAAAACCGGGATAGGGCTTCATATTCTTTGTTTTTTCTGTAATGGGATCTCCGGTTTGTGCAGATGAGACAGAATAAGATCCAAGAAAAATGATTAGGGCAATCCACAGTTTACCCATCTTTAAAGGCTTGAAAATAGCTTTCTTCATAATTGGCGTTTAGTAACTAAACCTATTAAGAAGAATCTGTTATTGCAAATGATTTCAACTTAATAAAAGCTGTAAACAAAAAAGGGTCCCGCCATAACGACAGAACCCTACTACAGATTATAATTGGTTTTATTACGTTGCAAATATATTAAATAGATTATTATCAATATAATCAATAATAATTATATTTACATAGTTAAATTCTATAATATGACCTTAGTACAATTAGAATATATTGTTGCTGTTGATACCTACCGCAGTTTCGGAATTGCTGCAGAAAAGTGCTTTGTAACCCAGCCTACGATGAGTATGCAGGTTCAGAAACTGGAAGAAACACTTGGAGTAAAACTTTTCGACAGGAGCAAACAGCCTGTATTGCCAACCGAGATTGGAGTGGAAGTAATAGAGCAGGCAAGGATTATACTTAAAGAGAGTTATAAATTAAATGAACTGATTAGTAATCAGAGAAATATCATTACCGGTGAACTAAGAATCGGTGTAATCCCAACTATGGCCCCTTATCTGATGCCAAAAGTAATTTCTGCATTTATGGAAAAATACCCGGATGTCCAGTTGCAGATATGGGAATATATGACCGACCAGATCGTTCAGGAATTAAAAAACGGGCTGCTAGATTGTGGAATCCTTTCAACTCCGCTTGAGGATAAAAGCCTGTGCGAAACACCACTTTTTTATGAATCATTCGTCGCATACCTTTCTAAATCAAGTCCACTGATCAGTAAAAAGAACATCTCGGCAAAAGATATTAATCCGGAAGAGCTTTGGCTATTGAATGAGGGTCATTGCATGCGAAATCAGATTCTCAATATCTGTAACCGCAAAAAAACAGATGAGCAGAAACCTCTTGAATACAATACTGACAGCGTTGAAACCCTGAAACGCATGGTTGAGTTGAACAAAGGCATCACACTTTTGCCCGAGCTTTCAATCAGTGATTTTTCGGTTAAGCAGCTGGACAGGGTACGTTATTTTAAAACACCCGAACCCAGTCGCGAAATAAGTATCGTAACGCATAGAAATTTCCTTAAACGCAAACTTATTTTGATCCTTGAAAAGGAAATTATTGAAGCTATTCCAAAACGAATGAGAAGCAAAAAGAAAAAGGAAATTATGGAGATTAAGCCTGACTAATCCTTTCCTCTAAATTTCGAAAACACAAAGACGATTAAAGCGATAACGACTACAACGACAAAAATGCCGGTATATGCACCTGCTTTGAAAATACCGGTTATCAGGTCACAACCTGATAAAAGGCTAACAGCCAGAAAGGCTACAATAAAGGATAAATTTTTCATAGGTATTTAAAATAAAAATAGTGATGTGTTTAAATATACATCACTATTTCAATTTTAATGCCAAATGCGATTACTTTGCTTTCGCGAAGCGCTCAGTTACTGCATCCCAGTTAACGACGTTCATAAATGCTGCAACATAATCAGCACGTTTGTTTTGATATTTAAGATAATATGCATGCTCCCAAACATCCATTCCCAGAACTGGAGTACCTTTAACTTCAGCGAGATCCATCATTGGATTATCCTGATTGGGTGTAGAACTTACCTGTAATTTTCCGTCAGAACTAACTGATAGCCAAGACCATCCTGATCCAAAGCGAGTCATACCTGCCTCAGCAAATTTTTTCTTGAATTCATCAAATGAACCAAAGGCGGCATTAATTGCATTAGCCAAATCTCCGGAAGGAGCACCACCGCCATTAGGCGACATTACTGACCAGTATAGTGTATGATTAAAGTGACCTCCACCATTATTTCTTACAGCCATCGGGAATTTTGAAATATTTTTCATCAGGTCTTCTATCTTAAGATTTGCACCGTCAGTTCCGTCAAGAGCTTTATTTACATTATCTACATAAGCCTGATGATGTTTGCCATGGTGGATTTCCATAGTCATCTTGTCAATATGTGGTTCCAGAGCGTCTGTTGCGTAAGCTAACGCAGGTAGTTCAAATGCCATAATTTTTATATTTAAGTTAATGGTATATTCTATAACAAATATAGGACCGAATTGTCAGATTTTATTCAGTTTGTTGTCAAGTTTTGTTCCTTCTGGAAATGAAGAACTCTGTCATCAGCCTTGCGGCGTCCTCAGCCCTTACCCCCGAAACCAATTCTGTTTTAGGATGAAGAATGCGTTTACTGATCTGTGAAAAACCTCTTTTTACATCTTCAGCACCATACACAATGCGACTAATCTGAGTCCAGTGTGCTGCACCGGCACACATCACACAAGGTTCAATAGTGACATAAAGTGTGCAATCTTTCAAATATTTGCCCCCGGTATAATTTGCTGCTGCTGTAAAAGCCTGCATTTCTGCATGAGCGGTAACATCGTTCAATTGTTCTGTCAGGTTATGCCCACGGCCAATTATTTTACCCCCATGAACGATAACAGCACCAATAGGCACTTCTTCAAGAGCAAGTGCTTTGTGTGCTTCTTTCAGGGCTTCTGCCATAAAAAAATCATCCGGATTTTGTTCCGGCTCATTTGTAAAATTGACGTATCTCATAGTAATGCTGAGCCATTTGGAACCGGGCGTTCGACAGAGGCCAGGACGATATGACCTTCCGGATCTGCAAAACCTGTCACCAGAAACTCTGAATAAAAGTTTGCGATTTGCTTTTTGGGAAAGTTCATCACTCCAATTACCTGTCTGCCTTTCAATTCAGATTTAGTATAGTGTCTGGTAATTTGAGCACTGCTCCATTTCACACCCAAATCCCCAAAATCGGCCTTAATTTTGTATGCCGGCTTTCTGGCTTCCGGAAAGTCAAGAACATCGAGTATCGTTCCTACCCTCAATTCCACCTTCTCAAAATCATCCCAGTTTATTTCTTCCATGTTCAAAGGTAAGTTGATCATAGGATTATTCAAAAGGATTTATATCCAGGCATTAATCCGTCATTTTGATGAGCGAATCAATTGTTGTCTTTGAAATAATTTAAACGCGAAGAGAAATCTCAAGATCAAAAGTAAGCCCAGCATTAACAGATTTCTCCACAACGACAATTATAAATTAAGAAGAAAATGTTACCGCTGTGTTCGAAATGACGGTACCGATGGCATGCCCATTATTAAGACCAGGACAGGTTAATCGATGAGATAATGTAAATTTGCATCATGGACTCGGTTAGATTAAAAAAAGGTAAGGAAAAAGCTGTCAGACAATTACACCCCTGGGTATTTTCGGGTGCGATAGATCATGTTAAAGGCAAGCCTGAAAATGGCGATATCATAATGGTTACTGACAGCAATAATAAATTTCTTGCCTACGGATTCTATAATGATCAATCGAGAGTTGCCGTTCGCTTACTCGAATGGAATCTGGAAACCGAAATCAATGAAAGCTGGTGGAGAAAAAAAATTCGAAACGCAGTTAAACTTAGAACAGATCTGCATACCGATCAAACCAATACCTACCGTTTAATATTTAGTGAGGCTGATTATTTGCCGGGTCTAATTGTAGACCGCTATGCCGATTTTTTATCAGTACAAATATTAACTTCAGGAGTAGAGCGAATTAAACATATTCTGCTCGATGAACTGCAGTGTTTATTAAAACCCAAAGGTATTTTTGACAGAAGTGATGCTTCAGCACGGTCACATGAAGGGATGGAAGCTTCTTCAGGGGGAGTTCTGCTCGGCTCAGTACCTCCAGAATTTGTAAGCGTCAGAGAAAATGGCATATTTTATCAGGTCAACATTGCCGAAGGACAGAAATCCGGGTTTTATTGTGACCAGCGTGATAACCGTAAATGGGTTGCAGAATATGCAAAAGGGAAAAAAGTATTGGATTGTTTTTCCTATTCGGGTGGGTTCAGTCTGAATGCTATGAACAGCGAAGCCGCAGAGCTAGTAAGTGTAGACAGTTCGGTGCTTGCCCTCGAAACCCTCAAAAGAAATATTGAAATCAATGGTTTTGATAAAATTCCGCATCGTCAAATACAATCTGATGTAAATAAACAATTGAGGGTGTTCAGGGAAGAAAATGAAAAGTTTGATGTCATTATTCTGGATCCTCCCAAATATGCACCCTCCCGGTCGGCTTTGACCAAGGCCTCCAGAGCCTATAAAGATCTTAACCGGATGGCGATGCTTTTGCTAAATGAAGGTGGTCTTTTAGCGACATTCTCCTGCTCGGGAGCGGTTGATATCAGCATGTTTAAGCAGATTATTGCCTGGGCAGCGCTTGATGCCGGTAAAAATGTTCAATTCATCCAGCAATTTTCACAAGCTGCCGATCATCCGGTAAGATCATCTTTCCCGGAAGGTGAATATTTAAAAGGCCTGCTATGCAGAGTAAGTTAAATTTTCAGCTGTTAATCCTCGGGTACATTCTTCAGGTGAACAGGCTTCTTACCCTTATTCATCTTTAGGTTAAGCATTTCTACAAGTACTGAAAATGCCATGGCAAAATAGATATATCCTTTTGGAATATGTTGTTCAAACCCTTCGGCTAAAAGTGATACCCCGATAAGTAGCAGGAAAGAAAGAGCCAGCATTTTTACAGTCGGGTGCTTGTTTACAAAATCACTGATTCCTCCTGCAGAAAGCATCATTACAATTACTGCAATTATTACTGCGGCAATCATAACTTCAATATGATCAGCCATCCCAACTGCAGTAATCACTGAATCGAGAGAGAAAACAATATCAAGAATAAGAATCTGAATAATAACTCCAGAAAAAGTTATCACTGCTTTGGTTTCTGTTTTATGTTCTTCACCCTCAAGCTTGTCATGAATTTCTGTGGTACTTTTATATATCAGGAATAATCCTCCACTGAGCAGAATAAGATCCCGTCCAGAAATAGCAAACTTATCGAATAATTCACCTTCGCTTAGGCCAATCCATTCGCCAGCATTAAATAGCGGACTAGTCAAGGTCATAATCCAGCTTAATGAAAGTAGCAAGAGAACACGGGTTATCATTGCCAATGCTAAACCAAGCTGACGGGCTTTCTTTTGCTTCTTGGCAGGCAGTTTGGAGGCCATTATTGAAATAAATATGATATTATCTATTCCAAGTACTATTTCAAGTACCGTTAATGTGATTAATGATATCCAGATCTCAGGATTTGTTAGCCATTCCATATTTTAATACTTTCCTCAAATGTAGATTAAAAGCTTTTAGTATTAAAACAAAAAAACCTCCCTGCAAATACAGAAAGGTTTAAATGCCCTAATAATTTGGTTTATAAAAATTTCACTCCTCCATAATTGGATTTGATAATAATCCGGCTATCCGAACCCTTACCTATCTGCCCTTTATAGTTTTTGCTTGGGCTCCAGGTCTTTGGCTTATCTGATGTAGTTAACTGCTCGACCAAATTTACCCGGCTATTTGTGTAATTAAACCCGGCATAGTTGACTGTTACATCAAAATCAAAATTTGCACCTTCTTCCAAACCCAGCGAAACACCAGAATAGGAAGAATTGATATTCAGGTTTTTAACACTATGATCTACTTCATCAATTTTAAATCCCCCTGAGTAAGCAAGATTGAAATTACCACCCTGACTGAGTTGTGCAATCGAAGCTTTACTGTATTTAATAGTTGCACTAAGTTTAGCGGCCTGGTTCATCGTTAAATTACCATAAGCAATGGATAGATTTCCGTTTATGAAGTTTTGAATAGTTGCTGAGCCGTAGCTAACCTTTACCTGATTGGCAGGATTATCCAGCTTTCCCGATTTAAATGAACCATAGGAACTCGAAATATTTACAGGTCCGGTAAAATCATCAATCTCAGTTTTACCATAACGGTTATTGATATCCAATGGATTTTTTGATGGCATGTAGATTTGATAATTCACCTGAACACCTCTTCGTTCTTCCTGACCATTTTTCACCCTCGACCAGAAATTTAAAGAGGTCTTCTCAAAATTTGTTTTAAAACTAATTAGATTTCCTTCTCTCAGCTCAGCAATATCTACACTTTCAAGTAGGTTTTCGGCACCACTCTCAGATGCTTCATATGCCTTAATTTCAATTTCAACCTTAATCTCATTCTTAGCCCAGGTGTGCACCGAAACTTTTCCATATTGATTATTTACCGAAAGCTTATCATTAGTATCAACTGAATAAGATCTGGTAATATTCTTTGTCTTTTCGGCCGTTGAAATTAATTCAAGGGGTTCTTCAGAATCTTCTGGAATCTGCTTGTCAGAAATAATAATCTGAATGTCTTCCAACTCTTTTCTAAGTTCACGGGTAGCAATAGCAACCGTTTTTCCGATCTTTTCGAAATCAATCTTTTTTATTTCAACTGCAACTGTTTTGAATGCTTCGGCTATTTCGAATTCAATATTTTTATGCTCAGAGTCCGACCGCGGGCTTTTTGGTTTTGCTGGCTCAACTGTCTGAGCTGATGCTAATTCTATGAAGAGCATCGTCAAAGCAAACAATAATGCTTTCTTAAATATTTTGTGTGTCATCGCCTTGTTCTTTTTTTAATTGGTTAATCTGTTGTATAATTTCAAGCTGTTGATTCAATAATTCAATCTGTATCTGAAGATTTTGGATCATCGCCTTAACCGTTTCTTCCTGGTTCGGACTTGCAGGTAAATCCTGCTTTAATTTTTGAAAATTAACATCCATCTTCTTAATCTCTTCAGAGAATTCCTGGTAAAGTTGAGGTTCCTCTTTTTCTATACGTTTTAGTTCTGACCTTTTTACTTCTATTAATGATGCATAATGTACCTGTTGTTGAGCTAGTTGCGGATCGATATTACTCAGATAGGATGATTGCCTAAACTGATATTGATAAAACCATATACCAGCAAACAAAATCGGAATAATAGAAGCCGCAAGCTTGAGCAGGAAACTAAGACGAACTACCCTTTCCCTTTTCTCTGTTTTATTTTGTGATATACCTATCTGTCTTTCATCCAGTTGTTTCTCAATTTTAGCCCACAGATCAGCAGGTGGTTCGAACTGATCGAAATCATTCCTGTTATCTTTGATAAAATTTTCTAATTTTTCTTTCATCTTTTTCCTCTCCCTAATCCTATTTAGGATCATATTATTAATTATAACTTATCCCCTGATTCCTCAATAATTCAACAAGCTTTCTTCTGGCTCTCATAAACTGTGTCCTTGAAGTATTTTCACTGATGCGCAGGATCTGTGAGATCTCTTCATGATCATAACCCTCAAACAGGTACAGCGTAAGTACTAAACGGTATCCATCCGGAAGCTGCTGGATGGTCGTCTGTACATGCCGCACCTGCATTTCTAATTCTGAGTTATCAGAAACCTCCTCATCCGGAATGGATTCAACATCTGTATCATCAATCGGAATCAGCTCCATTTTGCGCTTACGGACCTGACTAATTGCTCTGTTGATGACGATTTGTTTCATCCATAAACCGAAAGTTGTTTCCTGCCTGAAATCGGCGATTCGGGTATAGGCATCTATAAATGCCTCCTGCAACACGTCTGCTGCTTCATCCTCATCGTTCACAATGCGCATAGCTATATTGAACATGGCCCTTGAATAGAGCTTGTACAATTCATTTTGTGCCTTCCTACTACCGTTTCTGCATTCAACCACAAGGTCATAATGCTGATCTACGTAAACAGCTTCCAAATTTTTACGCTTTTCTTAATCAATAGACGCAGGGATTTTTCCCACGTTGCATCAAGGTAAGGGAAATATTTAATTGGTGGGATTCGCATATGAGGTAGGAGGTCTGAGTTCTGAAGGCGACCTAAGAAATAACATCATGTTTTGAATGTTGAAATTACTATTGGGTTTTGGCTTTCGGCTTTGAACTTTTTACTTTAAGCATTTTGCCTTTCGCATTATACGCTAATTATCCATCTGGGGCTTGCCTGAAGGCCGGGCTCTATGCTATAGTTTTTGCCCATAAATTTCTTTTTAAACTGAAAAATTCCTTGGGCAAAAAGCTGCCGCTTCGATCCCTAAGCCATACTAAACGCTGTGTTATCAGATTCTGCTATTAAAATTCAGGGGGGTATTAGTGTTGTATCCAGCTAAACACTAAACGAGAAAACTAATCTTAACTCCATGGACAAATAGACAAATTATTAAATCGACAAATAGTAATCAATTGCCTGGATGGCGTTTTGAAGCCTTCCTTCTTCAGATCCTGAAATTAAACAGTATGTTGCATTGAGCGCTTTCAGTTCCTTATGCCACACTTCCATGAAATGTTCGCGCATATGCGGAAAATCGCGAAGAGGATCTTCTTCCCAGGGAAGATCAATATTCATTAATAAATAGAAGTCATAATTGTGTAGCGGAAGCTTATCAAGCACTTCCTGCGGAGTTTGCCCAAACATGTGGTCACTCCAAATCTTGACTGTTATGAAGGTAGTATCACAAATCAAAATGCGATTGGCTAATAAAGCCGTTTGCTCCTCCAATTCAAGTTGCCCCCTGAACATATTGATCTCATCTTCCCAGGTACATTCAGCAACAAGATTTTCGCAATAGCCGCGGGCGTATTCTGGTACCCATACTGTATCAAAATGCAAGGCTAATTGCCGGGAAATTGTCGATTTTCCGGTAGATTCCGGACCAACAATTGCTATTCTTATCAACTCTTTGTTCAGATCTTTTGAGTTATCCATGTCAGCTAAGCAATCAGATCTTTTTCACTTGATAAAATATCACTTCTTTTATATTCATTTCTCCAATCACGATAGCCAATTGCAGCAATTATTATGTACAGGGCATACATTCCGGCAGTCAGATGCAAATCCTTAGAGATGTATACTCCAACATAAATGATGTCGACAAAGATCCAGATCAGCCAATTTTCCAAAACCTTCCGGGCAAGAAAAACCTGTGCAATTAGACTGCAAGCTGTACAAAAACTATCTATAAATGGAAAGGATGCATCTGTTCTCTTATAAAGGAAAAAACCCAACATTGCTGTAAAAATCACAATTCCTGCCAGCGATAGAATGATCTCTTTAAAGCTAATCGAAGATACCGGAACTCTTTGGTGTTGATCTTTTCGGCTCCAAAAATACCATCCATAAAAATTCATCAGTAAAAAATATACCTGCAAACCTGTATCAGCATATAGTTTAGCTTCAAAAAAGATGAAAATATAGATCAGAACGCTGATAATCGCAATCGGCCAGTTCCAGATATTGTTTTTTGCGGCCAGATAAACGCATAATATACCTGTTATTACCCCCGAAGTTTCGAGCAGGCTTTGACTCCTGAGCCAATCAGTAAAAACAGAAATTAAATACATCAGGCCAAATATAAACCTCCGAAGCAATAATTAAGCTTCTGCTTATAATTTTACTTGCTCGTATTTGGCGCGGCATTAAAGCCAAGGCTTGCCTTAATTGTTATATCTGCATTTGTGGCATTACGTAAAACATACTCCATTCTGATGCGAACAGTTGATTCTTTGATGTATTCATCAAGAAGAATTGTAGTATCGGCATCAAGCATAATACTATTACCAACAGTTGAAGCTATGTTATCACGGGTCGCGATCAAAAGCTCTCTGGAACTGTCGCCACGTGAAATATAAATTTTTACAGATTTGAATATCCCAAAACTTTGACCTGAGGGATAAGTGGCATCTAATTTTACTGACGATAAACGCACATCTGTAATGGCATTGGTATTTGAACCCTGGCCGGTAAAGATCTGGTCAAAGCTGCTCGCCTGAGCCGTAACCGATTGCACTACATCGGTCCTGTTTGTTAAAGGAATGCTTAATGTAGCAGTATATGGAAATGTAGAACGCACAATGGACTGAATGGCTGAACATCCACTTAATATCAAGGCACTTACAACAAATACAATAATTGATCTTTTCATGATTTTCTGTTTTTAGAGACTAAATTATTCAAGAGAATAAAGGTTTATGAATTTTTATTAATATTAAAATTATTACACACAAAACCCGTTCCAATCATCGAATAAAAGCGATAATTTTTATCGGATTCTTCATACTCTGACCTGTACTTCTATCGAAGGAGTTATAATGCTTCTTCTTTACTCTTAAAATACATAAATTCAAAAAAATCAGATTAAAAATGCATAAAAATATATAACTTTGCATCCCGACAAAACAGTCGGGATCTTTGTTCTTCATAGCATAGTATTCTCCGCTTTTGTTATTAGAAATTAAAATTTTAGAAGAACTATGCCATTAGATACTTCCATCCACTCAGTCCTGATTATCGGTTCAGGACCAATCGTAATCGGTCAGGCTTGCGAATTTGATTATGCGGGATCTCAGGCTGCACTCTCCTTGAAAGACGAGGGAATCAAGGTTTCCATCATCAATTCTAACCCTGCCACGATTATGACAGATAAGGTTATTGCTGATCATGTCTATCTCCTTCCCCTAAACTGTGAGAGTATTGAGCAGATACTTAAGGAACAAAAGATTGATGCTGTTCTGCCAACTATGGGCGGACAAACTGCATTAAACTTGTGTAAAGAGGCTGAAGAAAGAGGAATCTGGGAAAAATACGGAGTAAGGATCGTAGGTGTTGATATTGCAGCAATTGAAAAGACTGAGAACCGCGAAGAGTTCCGTAAGCTGATGGTAGAAATTGGAGTAGGGGTTGCCCCATCCAAAATTGCCAATTCCTTTCTTGAAGGTAAAGAAGCTGCACAACTAATTGGTTATCCACTCGTTATACGCCCTTCCTACACACTTGGTGGCTCAGGTGGTGGCTTTGTACACAAAAAGGAAGATTTCGATCAGGCATTAAGCCGTGGTCTTCAGGCTTCGCCTACACATGAGGTTCTGGTCGAAAAAGCGGTTTTAGGCTGGAAAGAATTTGAGCTTGAACTATTAAGAGACGGAAATGATAATGTAATTATCATTTGCGTGATTGAAAATTTCGACCCTATGGGTATCCATACCGGTGATTCTATTACCGTTGCACCTGCCATGACACTTAGTGATCGTTGCTATCAGGACATGCGTAATCAGGCAATTCATATGATGCGTTCAATTGGGAATTTCGCAGGTGGTTGTAACGTACAGTTCTCGGTTGACCCTGTTACTGAAGCGATCATTGCTATTGAGATTAATCCAAGGGTTTCCCGTTCATCAGCACTGGCCTCAAAAGCAACTGGTTACCCAATAGCAAAGATTGCATCAAAACTAGCTATCGGCTATAACCTTGATGAAATTGAAAATCAGATTACAAAAACTACTTCAGCGTATTTTGAACCAACACTCGATTATGTGATTGTTAAAATACCGCGCTGGAACTTCGACAAATTTAAAGGTGCCAATACAGAACTGGGCCTGCAGATGAAATCTGTGGGAGAGGTTATGGCCATTGGCCGCACCTTTATTGAAGCACTTCAGAAGGCCTGCCAGAGTTTGGAAACAAACCGTTTGGGATTAGGCGCTGATGGCCGGCAAAGTCGTAATCTGGAAGAGATCATGCACAGTCTGGAGCATCCAAGCTGGGATCGCTTATTCCACGTAAAAGATGCTATGAGCCTTGGTGTTCCTTTGGAATCAATACGAAAAATCACACATATTGACAAATGGTTCCTGGTACAGATCCTTGAACTAGTTAATTTGGAAGCTGAACTAAAACGCTATTCCTTAAATAATATCCCTACAGATTTCTTCATTACATTAAAACAAAAGGGTTATGCTGATGCTCAGATCGCCTGGATGCTTGGTAATGTAACAGAAGATGAGGTTTATGACCGCCGCAAACATCTGGGAATACACCGTGTTTATAAAATGGTTGATACCTGCGCGGCAGAATTTCCGGCACAAACACCATACTATTACTCCACTTTTGAGGATGAGAACGAGTCAATCGTCAGCAATAAGAAAAAAATCATCGTCCTTGGATCCGGTCCAAATCGTATCGGTCAGGGTATAGAGTTTGATTATTCATGTGTTCATGGATTGCTGGCTGCAAAAGAGTCTGGTTTTGAAGCAATTATGATCAACTGTAATCCGGAAACGGTTTCTACCGACTTTAATATGGCGGATAAACTGTACTTCGAACCGGTTTTCTGGGAACACGTGCGAGAGATTATTGAACTTGAAAAACCAGAAGGTGTGATCGTTCAGCTTGGCGGACAAACTGCTTTAAAAATGGCTGAGAAGCTACATGAAAAAGGTATTAAGATCATAGGTTCCTCCTTCGACAGCATGGACATCGCCGAAGACCGTGGTCGTTTCTCAGACCTGCTGAAAGAAATGGATATCCCTTATCCTTTGTATGGAGTAGCTGAAAGTGCTGAAGAAGCTCTGGAAGTTGCACATAAAGTTGGATATCCTGTTCTGGTTCGCCCGAGTTATGTACTTGGTGGACAAGGGATGAGCATTGTAATCAACGATGAAGACCTTGAAAAGGCTGTTGTAAAATTATTGAGAAACCTGCCCGGAAATCGGGTATTGATTGATCATTTCCTCGACAGGGCTGAAGAAGCTGAATCTGATTCCATATCAGACGGTGATGATTGCCATATCATTGGATTGATGGAGCATATCGAGCCTGCCGGTATTCACTCAGGTGATTCATATGCAGTATTACCTCCCTTTAACCTTTCTAAAAAGGTAACCGATTTAATGGAGGAATATACCATACGAATCGCAAAGGCCTTGAATGTTAGGGGTTTATTGAATATTCAGTTCGCTATCAAAGATGAAAAGGTATATGTAATCGAAGCTAATCCCAGAGCCTCCAGAACTGTTCCTTTCATTGCAAAGGCATACGATGTACCCTATATCAATATCGCCACCAAGATCATGCTGGGTGTCAATAAATTGAAAGATTTTGAGATTGAACGTAAACTTATTGGATATGCGATCAAAGAACCGGTCTTCTCATTCGATAAATTCCCTGAAGTTGAAAAGGAATTGGGCCCAGAAATGAAGTCAACCGGGGAATCAATCCGTTTTATCCGTGACCTTGAGGATCCTTATTTCAGACATCTTTACAAGGAGAAATCGATGTACCTCTCGAAATAAGCTAAAAGCTGAAAGGCTAAAGCTAAAAGAAAAAAGGCCTGCAGATTAATCTGTGGGCCTTTTGTTTTTCAGGGGGTTTAAAAATTGGATGTTGATGAGGAATTGGAGGAATAAAAATTCGAAATTGGATTTTTCTGTTGCATCTTTAAGTATCGATTAATAAAAAATTCATGAGCAAATTGAACAATGATTTAGTCAATAAATCAAGCCTTAAAATTGGCCTTTTCGGCATCGGACTGGATACTTACTGGGCGCAGTTTGAAGGCTTGAAAGAACGACTGGAAGGCTATTTAAATACTGTAGAACAAAAGCTTTCTGACATTCATCCTTCAGTTATAAACGCCGGACTGGTTGACAATCCTGATAAAGCTTTTCAGGCAGGAAAATTATTTAAAACTGAGGATGTCGATCTGATCTTTTTATATGTCAGCACTTATGCCTTGTCATCAACCGTACTACCGGTAGTGCAGCGGGCAAAGGTCCCTGTCATTATCCTGAACCTGGCACCTGAAGCTGCGATTGATTATGCCTCGTTCAATGCGATGAGCGATCGAACCAAAATGACCGGTGAATGGCTATCATACTGTTCTGCATGCTCTGTACCAGAGATCGCAAATGTTTTTAACAGGGTGGGTGTTAAGTTCCATCAGATTACTGGAATGCTTCAGGATGATGAAGTTTGCTGGGATGAGGTTACTGAGTGGGTACAGGCTGCAAAAGTGGCAAATATCATGGCGTATAACCGACTGGGTTGTATGGGTCATTATTACAGCGGTATGCTGGATATATACACCGATCTAACCCAGCAATATGCTCACTTTGGAGGGCATATTGAATTAATTGAGGTTGAAGAACTGGCAAGCCTGAGAAAAGAAGTGAGTAAGGATGAATTGAACGATCGCCTAAAACTGTTCAATGAAACCTTTGACGTACAATCTGATTGCCCGGCAGACGAGATGGAAAAAGCTGCCATCACCTCTGTTGCCCTGGATAAACTTGTTGCTAAACACCAGCTTGGTTCAATGGCCTATTATTACAAAGGCACAGGAAATATTGAAAATGAAGAAGCCATTTCCTCCATCATTTTAGGCAATTCACTGCTTACTGCGAACGGGATTCCCATTGCCGGTGAATATGAAATTAAGAACGTGCAGGCGATGAAGATCATGGATTCATTTGGCGCAGGTGGCTCATTTACTGAATATTATGCAATGGATTTTAAAGATGATGTCATTTTGATGGGGCATGATGGTCCCGGTCATATTGCAATTTCAGAAGGTAAAACCAGAGTGCGCCCGCTGCATGTCTATCATGGAAAAGTAGGTAAAGGCGTTTCGGTCGAGATGATGGTTAAAAATGGTCCGGTGACGCTGCTTTCTGTTGCAGAAAAAAGTGGTGGCGGACTGATGCTTCTGGTAGCGGAAGGAGAATCAGTCCCGGGTCCAATCCTTCAGATAGGAAATACCAACAGCAGGTATAAATTCCCAATAGGGGCAAGAAATTTTGTAAATAATTGGAATAGTTATGGACCTGCACATCATTGTGCTGTTGGAATCGGACATATCAGTTCAAAAATTGAAAAGCTCGGTCAATTATTGAATATGGAGGTGGTGAAGGTTTGTTAACTTAATTCACTCTTCTGAAATTAAGTCGACTTGTGTTCGAAATTTAAATAATGACAATGAGTAGCTATAAAATCTATGTTTCCCTGCCGGCAGGCAGGTATGTGGTTTTTTAATTTACTGTCGTGTACACATTATTAAAAAAAAGGAGCTATCCCTCATCGGAATAGCTCCTTTCAAATATTCAAAACAAAAAATCAGTTCATCACAACAACACCTTTTGCTTCAAAGGCTAATTGTTCTTTTGGACTTGTGATTGAAGCAATCTCTGCTTCACTTTTCCCACCATCCTTTGCATAGTGCCTTAGCTTTTCAACTGAAGTAGTATCAGTATAAGCAAAACCGTCAAGAATAACTTCTTTGCCTCCAAGATCTTTCGGGACAAAAATCTTATAATCTTTAAAGGTTACTCTCATTTCATCACCATTATCGAGGGTCATAGTCATCCAGCAGCCTTTTTCCTGACATACTTCCTTCACGACACCCTTAATTTTCATGTCTTTCTTACTCTCACCCTTCATTTCAGTTTGAATGGAGGCGAGCTCAATAACCTGATCATTTTTTATAGAATCACCAAAATAAGCGGTCCCTTTTACAATTTCGATAGTTTGGGTTTCAGGTTTTGGAGTATTGCATGCCGCCAGAATAGCCATTGCAAAAACCGTGAGTATAATCTTATTCATAATTGATATTTAGTTTATACAAAGTTGATAAAAAAAATTATGATTTTTCATTTATTGAAGAATAAACATTGTTTGAGGAAGGAGGTCGGAGGTCTGAAGTCAGAGAAAACATACCTATCTGATCTCAGACCTCAGACTTCAGCCTCCATTATCCAAACAAAGCATTGAATACTTCTTCAACCTTAGCCACGGTTTTGATCTTAATTTTATATTTCTGCCATTCAGGTTCCGTTTTTACACCCCGACCTGCAGGTAGATTATATTTGGAAATAAAAATTTGTTCGAAGCCCAGTTTTTCAGCTTCAGCTATCCTTTGTTCAATTCTGTTCACAGCCCTGATCTCACCGGATAAACCGACTTCTGCCGCAAAGCAGATTTTGGAATCCACCGGCATATCCTCATGAGAAGAAATTATCGCAACTACAACAGCCAGATCTATTGCAGGATCTTCAACCCTCAATCCGCCGGCAATATTCAGAAAAACATCCTTTGCACTTAGTTTAAACCCACATCGCTTTTCCAAAACTGCAAGGAGCATATTCAATCTCTTCGTATCAAAGCCTGTTGCAGACCGCTGAGGCGTTCCGTAAGCGGATACGCTAACCAATGCCTGAGTTTCAATCAGCATGGGTCTGAGACCCTCAAGCATCGCCGAAATGGTGATACCGCTAAGTGGTTCGTCCCTTTGCGAAAGCAGAATTTCAGAAGGATTCGATACTTCTCTGAGTCCACTGCCCTGCATTTCGTAAATTCCAAGTTCAGAGGCAGAACCAAAGCGATTCTTAACCGCACGTAAAATCCGGTAAACATGATGCCTGTCGCCTTCAAATTGCAATACAGTATCAACCATATGTTCCAGAATCTTAGGCCCCGCAATCATTCCGTCCTTGGTGATATGCCCGATAAGAAATACCGGAGTTCCGCTTTCTTTTGCGAAACGAAGCAGTTCAGCAGTACATTCCCTTACCTGAGAGACACTACCTGGGGTAGATTCAATATGGGCAGAATATAAAGTTTGTATGGAATCGATAACCAGCAGATCTGGTTGCAGAATTTCGATCTGTTTGAATATATTTTGTGTAGATGTCTCGGTCAGAATATAAGTATCTGAAGAGGCAGCATTTTTCAAACCTGCCCCAGACCGCAATCTTTCGGCCCGCATCTTAATCTGTTGCTCACTTTCCTCGCCGGATACATAAAGTACTTTTAAGCCCGGCAAATTAAGGGCCACCTGGAGCATAAGAGTAGATTTACCAATACCCGGTTCACCTCCGATTAATATTATAGATCCACTTACAATCCCTCCGCCCAATACCCGGTTCAGTTCCTTATCCGGAGTAATCAAACGATTCTCCTCAGAATAAATAATATCATGAATGGCCGCCGGTTTATTTGAACGCTGGGAGCTGGTGGAACCGCTCTTCCAGTCAGCAACCGAAGCTCCTGCTTTTTCTATGATCTCTTCTACAAAAGTATTCCATTGGCTGCATGAAGGGCATTTACCCAGCCATTTAGCAGATTCATATCCACAACTCTGACAGAAATAAGCGGAACGGGTTTTAGCCATGAGATAAATTAGCAAATGTGAGAATTCGTAAATTAGCAAATGTAAATTAGTAAATGTACAGATTTGAGTTTCATCTGCAAATTTACTAATTTGCTAATTTTCTCATTTACTAATTATAGTTTAATCTCCTCTTCCTTGGAGTTTAGAAAATGGAATTCAGTGAGGTAATAAGAAGGTACCGCCTTAACTTTAATCCACTTACTGAATTTAAAGAACCATTTACACTGTATGGAGATGAATCCCTTTTTAATGTAAGCTTCGATATAAGGATGAACACATAAAGTGACGCTGCGCTCATTCTGCTCATTGAGAATATAATTCAGGTTGTTCTCTATATCGTCCATTAAAATGATACTCGCTTTGATCTCTCCTGTACCATCGCAGGCAGGACATTTCTCATTAGTAACGATATTCATTTCAGGCCTTACACGCTGACGGGTCAACTGTACCAAACCGAATTTGCTTGGAGGCAAAATGGTGTGCTTGGCGCGGTCAAGTAACATCAGATCCTTGAGGTGATCAAACAACTCTTTTCGGTTCTGAGGTTTGTGCATATCGATAAAGTCAATTACCACAATACCACCCATATCACGCAGACGTAATTGGCGGGCAATTTCCTTGGCAGCTTCCATATTGATCATCAGCGCATTTTGCTCCTGATTCTCAGTATTTGCTGTACGATTACCACTGTTGACATCAATTACGTGCAATGCTTCAGTATGTTCAACAACAAGATAAGCTCCTCCAGGCAGGTTTACAGTCCGGCCAAATGCTGATTTGATTTGCTTTTCAATACCAAAATGTTCGAAAATCGGCTCTTTACCTCGGTACTGTTTAACGATCTTTTCCATTTCAGGAGAGATCTCATGAACATAAGATCTGATCTCTTCAAATAATGCAGGATCTCCGATATGAATATTTGTAAAATCAGTATTCAGAATATCGCGAAGGATTGTAGAAGTACGTCCCATCTCTCCAAGAATCTTCTTGGAAGGTTCGGTATTCGGAAGCCGGGTAGTAAACTTTTCCCACTTGTCAATTAAATCAAGCAGATCCTTTTGTAATTCAGCAACCCCTTTTCCTTCAGAAACTGTACGAATAATTACTCCGAAGTTCTTCGGCTTAATACTCTCCACAATTTTCTTAAGACGGTTGCGCTCTGTATTACTCTTTATCTTTTTGGAGATTGAAATAACGTCTGAAAAAGGGACAAGAACAGCGAATCGACCTGCAATTGAAAGATCTGAGCTTAAGCGCGGACCCTTGGTTGAGATCGGTTCTTTGGCGATCTGAACGGGAAGCAACATGTTCCGGTTCAGTATCTCTGAGACTTTACCGGATTTACTGATATCCGTTTCAAGTCTGAAACTATTGAGCAGTTTATCTTTGTAGCTGCCATTCTTTACAATTTTTGTAAGCTTTAGCAGCGATTGAACCTGTGGTCCAAGATCCAGATAATGCAAAAAAGCATCCTTTTCGTAGCCTACATCAACAAATGCAGCATTCAATCCGGGCATGATTTTTTTGATCTTGCCTAAATATATATCGCCAACAGCATAATTGTTGCTGACCTGCTCTGTGTTTAATTCTACGAGTTGCTTGTCTTGCAGTAAAGCAATAGTAACCCCACTAGGGGATGAATTGATAATTAATTCCTTTACCAATGGCTAAATTTAAGACACCGGTTAAGAAAACCGGTATACGTTTAAAACTAGGGAATAAATAAAAACAAACAAATGATTTAAACCTCCGGAGCAATTAAGCGGGAGGTTTAAAACTTTTCTAAGTCTGCAATTAATCCGAACATAAAGAACAGATTAAAAATCAGACTATTTTTTCTTATGTCTGTTTTTTCTTAAGCGTTTTTTACGCTTGTGAGTAGCCATTTTATGTCTTTTTCTTTTCTTACCGCTTGGCATAATGTTGTTTTTTAAAATGTTTTATAATCTAATTACTTAATTCGTTTACTTTTCTGTCCACAAACTGGCTCATGTTCGGGTCAGCCGCAATTTCTTTGGTTTTCAGATAGGCGGCAATAGCCTCTGATTTCTTACCCATGTTCTCATAGCTTGAAGCCAGATAAAACCATGCCTCAGCACTTGGAGCAATATCAATTACCGTTTTGAAACGCTCGACTGCCTTATCGAACTGACCAGATTTCATTGAAAACAAGCCCAGGTTCAGGTTAGCCTTTAAATTTTTAGGTTCCTGTTTAACTACGTCCAATAACAAGGTAATTCCCTGCATAGGATTTGGTGTTCCTGTTACGTAAGCTATTCCTAATCCGGTTTTAACATCCAGAGTATTTGGTTTAATTTTATCAGCCTTTTGGTAAGAACTGATAGCCTTTTGAACAAGTGCAGGCTGAACAAGAGTATCCATGCTCTGCTGATAGGCATCCGTAAATTTATTGCCGGCTTTTAGCCATGAATCAAAATTCGGTTCCTTTTCAGCTATAAATTCATAATAAAAAGCTGCCGGAGTACTTTGATTTACATCATCCCATTGCTGGGCAAGTTGCTTTTGAATACTCAGCTTTTCAGATTCAGAAGCGCTTTTTAATTGTGCTTCAAGATCCGAAATCTGCTTTTTAAGACTGGCATTTAAACTTTCCTTCGCAGCTAAAGAAATTTCATCTAATGAAACATCTTTAACTTTTTCTGCTTGAGCTGTGTCTGAAGCATTTGCTGCAGCAGCACCTTCATTCGGTTTAACCAAACCCTGAATATCTAAAGAAAGCATCAAGCCCATCAGTACCACCACTGAACTTAAAACTACAATCTGCTTTCTTTGTAACATTCTCGGCTGAATAAATGATTATTTGTTACCGCCTTTTACCTTCTCAACAAAAACCTTGGCAGGTTTGAAACTTGGAACAAAATGCTCAGGGATAATGATTGCTGTATTTTTTGAAATATTACGAGCAGTTTTCTTTGCTCTCTTCTTCACAACAAAGCTACCAAAACCTCTTATGTAAACATTCTCGCCATTTACCATTGAATTTTTGACAACTTTAAAAAACGCTTCTATAGCTTCCTGAACATCTACCTTTTCAATTCCTGTTTTGTTAGAGATCTCTGTAATGATTTCTGCCTTGGTCATATCTATTTTCTTTAATTTTTTGTACTGTTATTCTAATTGATTTGGGGTTGCAAAAGTATTGGTTTTAATTCAATTTGGGAAATAAATCTACTTTTTTTTAAAACCAAGTCGCTATAAAACAAATACTAAGGTATTTTTGCTGCTTAAATGAGTAAACCCAACTCAAGCGCAATGACGTTTTCTGAAGAAATTATTGAATGGTACCAGAAGCATAAAAGGGATCTTCCCTGGAGAAATTCAAATGATCCCTATATTATCTGGCTATCTGAAATAATTATGCAGCAGACGCGCGTAGAGCAGGGGATGCCCTATTTTAATCGTTTTGCCGAAAAATACCCCACAGTCGAACATTTTGCTTCGGCTACTGAAGAGGAAATATTAAAACTATGGCAAGGACTCGGATATTACTCAAGAGGTAGAAATATGCATCAAACTTCGCAGGCAGTGATGGAGGAACATGCGGGCTACTTTCCTAAAAATTATGATCCCCTGATCCGTTTGAAGGGAATCGGAGAATATACAGCTGCCGCTATATCTTCATTTTCATCAAATGAAGCAAAAGCTGTTGTGGATGGTAATGTTTTCAGGCTACTTTCCAGATATTTTGGCATTGATACTCCAATCAATACAGGTAAAGGAAAAAAGATTTTTACCGGTTTAGCAAATGAACTGCTTGATCATACACAAGCCGGAATTTTTAATCAGGCAATGATGGAGTTCGGATCATTACAATGCAAACCTAAAAATCCGGACTGCCCGGTATGTCCTTTACAAACTTCCTGTGAGGCGCGCCTGAAAAATAGAATTGATGACTTACCAGTCAAATTAAAATCACAAAAAAGCAGGGAGCGGTATTTCAATTATATTCTGGCAATTAAAAACGATCAAATTCTGATTAATAAGCGTCGTTCCGGCGATATCTGGGAGAATATGATCGATCTTCCTCTTTTTGAAACAAAATCCCCGATTGAAGTTCCGGATCTGATCCTATCAGAAAACTTTATTAAAGCTTTTGGTAAGCAGGTGCTGGTCCGTTATGTTTCTAAACCAGTAAAACATGTTCTAAGTCACCAGAGACTAAACACGAGTTTCATTCAAATTGAGCAATTCACTGAAGATTTTCTCCCGGATCAATCCTGGTTCTATGTAAGCAGAGATGAGTTTGAAAAACTACCGCAGCCTAAACTAATTTTTCAATTCTTCGAAAATTTCTTTAAATTGAATAATTGAACCAACTATAAGAAAAGAACATGTCAGGTATTAACAAAGTCATTTTAGTTGGACATTTAGGTAAAGATCCTGAAGTCCGGCATTTAGATGGGGGAGTTACTGTCGCTAGCTTCCCTTTAGCAACTTCAGAAACTTATAACAAAGACGGTAGAAAAATAGAGCAAACCGAATGGCATAACATTGTTATGTGGAGAGGTTTAGCCGATATTGCTTCAAAATACCTGCAGAAAGGCAAATTGGTTTACATCGAGGGTAAATTAAGAACCCGATCATTTGAAGATAAAGAAGGTCACAAAAAATACACGACAGAGGTTGTTGCTGAGAACTTCACCATGCTTGGCCGCAAAAGTGATTTTGAGGGACAGGGGGAAAATAGTCATCAGAAATCTGATGAGGAACATGCAACCAATAATCATATCATTGCCAAAGAAGATCAGCCGATGAATTATGAAAAGGGGCCTGATGATGATTTGCCGTTTTAATTTTTTAAATTTTCCCCTTTGATAATCTAAAAATATTTAATTAGTTATCATTCTACAAGAATTGAGGAATAAACGTAACAGATTCCACGAAGTATTTATTCATTAAATACAAAAGTCAGGGCAAATTCATGTTTAGATACAAATTGGTTCTAACCCAATGATGCTATTTTTTTTTATTATTTTCAGCCCTTATTTTAAGTGGACTGTATATGAAAAAGCATTTTTTGTTGTCAGGTTTAGCCTGGATTGTAGTTTTAATGGCTTATGGCCAGGAAAGTTTATTGTTACGTCATCCTTCAATCAATTATAACGGATCACTTATAACATTTTCTTACCAGGGAGATATATGGACCGTTCCAGTAACAGGAGGCCGCCCTGCCAGGCTTACTATTCATGAAGCATACGAAAGCAATCCTGTTTTCAGTCCCGATGGCAAGTCAATAGCCTTTTCGGGAAGCCGCTTCGGCAATAATGATATTTATACTATTCCAGTTGATGGAGGAACATCCAAACGTCTTACTTATCATTCGTCCCCGGATAATATTGCAAGCTGGACGTATGATGGGTCGATCATTTTTACGACAAGCAGGGAATTCAGGCAGATAGAAAGGGATCCTGAAATGTATTCTATTCCACTAACCGGCGGAACTGAGCAAAGAATAACAGATATTTTAGGTTTTGAACCAGTTACTTCTCCTAACGGCAGATTTATTGCTTTTACGCGTGGCGGAAGCAATCCTGTTGCAAGAGAAGATTATAAAGGTTCTTCCGACAGAGAAATCTGGATATTGGATACCAAAACCAGGAGCTATAACAAGCTTCCGCTTTTTTCTACCAACGATATAATGCCTCAATGGAGCAGCAACAATATGTTGTATTTCCTTAGTTCTACTTCAGGCGTCTATAATCTATATAAGATTACTATTGATGATAATGGAAAAGCATCTGGTAAACCAGAACAGATCACAAATTATAAGGATGAAGCTATAAGGCATTACTCCATTTCAAAAGATGCAGGTAGTATTGTATTTGAAAAGGATATGAATCTTTATCTCCTAAAAAACAATAAGGGGCCTGCAGAGAAGATCGATATTCGAATGAATACTGATGAGCGGCTTGATGCTTCAGAAAGGAAAAGCTTAACAAATGGGGCGACTGAATATTCTCTTTCACCAAATGCAAAGTTATTTGCATACACCATCCGTGGAGAATTATTTATCAAGGAAACTGATAAAGAAAAGACCAGAAGCGTTAATATTTCAAATCATTCATATAGAGATATGAATCCGGTCTGGCTCAACGATTCCTCATTGGTATTCACTTCAGACAGGACATCTGGAAACTACAATCTGTTTATGGCAGTTTCCGTTGATAAAAATGAGACAAATCTGTTCAGGACACTGAAGACCGATATCATTCAGATTACCAGTACTTCGGAAGATGAAACATCACCTGTTGTATCTTCTGATGGTAAAAAGATTGCTTTTATAAGAGGCAGGGGTAAACTGATCGTAGCTGATATATCAGCAAATGGCCAGTTGAAAAATGAAAAAATTCTAAGCGACAGCTGGTCAGCACCCTCAGGTATAACCTGGAGCCCTGACAATAAGTGGTTGGCTTATTCACAAAGTGATCTTTACGCCAACAATGAGATATTCGTTCAGGCCGCTGATAATTCTACAAAGCCTGTGAATGTAACCATGCATCCCAGAACAGAAAGGAGCCCAATCTGGAGCCCGGATGGATCAAAATTAGGTTTCCTTTCCTCAAGAAATAACTTGAGCAGTGACGTTTGGTTTGTTTGGCTAAAGAAAGAAGACTGGGAAAAAGTAAATGAAGACTGGCAGGATATGCCTTCTGTTATACCAGCTACTGCAGGAAAATCACCAAAAGCTGGAGTTAAGCCTGTTCAGATAGATTTTGAGGGCATTGGTGAAAGAACTGTACAGGTAACCAGCTTCCCTGGTAATGAAGGCGATCTGGGTATTTCTAAAGATGGACAGACGTTTTTTTATACCGCAGCAAGTAGCACAGCAACAGGCAGAGACCTTTACAGCATCAAATGGGACGGAAAAGAATTAAAAGAACTCACTAAGGGAGGATCGAATCCCTCTTCACTTACAATGGATAATGAGGGTAAATCTGTCTATTTCTTCAGACAAGGGGGTACATTAGCAAGGATAGATACAAAAACATCTGCACAGGAATCTTTGCCTTATTCAGCCAGGTTAAAAATTGATTATTTAACAGAAAAGGAGCAGGTATTTGAAGAAGCATGGAGAGCAATTCGTGATGATTTTTACGATCCAAAAATGCATGGTTATGATTGGAATGCTCTTCATGACAAATACAAGAAAAGAGCAGTCGCCGCATCAACAAGCTCCGATTTTAGGGATATGTTTAACCTGATGCTGGGTGAACTCAACAGCAGTCATATGGGCTTTAATCCTGCCGAAAGAATAGAGACTCAAAGAGAATCAACAGGACTTTTAGGTGCTGAGCTGGTTCCTTCAGCGGAAGGAATGAAAGTGGTTCGTGTTATCAATGATACACCTGCAAGCAGAACAGGAAGCCGGTTAATACAGGGTGATATCATTACATCCGTTAACGGAGAGCAATTTAAAAAGGATGAAAACTTTTACAGCTATCTGACAGGGACGGTAAACCAAAAAGTATTGCTGGAGGTAAAAGGAAGTAATGGGACAAGCAGAGAAGTAGTAATCAGGCCAGTGGGCAGCGAATCAAAAGCACTTTATGATGAATGGGTTGATGAGCGGAGAAAACTAGTTGATAAATACTCAAATGGAAGGTTAGGCTATATTCATATACAGGCTATGAATATGGAAAGCTTTGAAGACACTGAGAGAGAATTTACAGCCGCAGGATATGGTAAAGACGGACTGATCGTTGATGTTCGGTATAATGGTGGTGGCAGTACTACTGATTACCTGATGACTGTTCTTAACTACAAACAACATTCTTACGCTATTCCAAGAGGAGCAACTGAAGATCTTGAAAAAGACAAATTGAAATTCCGCGATTATTATCCTGTTGGAGAACGTCTGGTATTTGCAGCATGGATGAAGCCTTCAATAACAATATGCAATGAAAACAGCTACTCCAACGCCGAGATCTTCTCCCATGCGTATAAGCAATTAGGCATAGGTAAGTTGGTTGGTACCCCAACCAATGGATCTGTTATTTCTACAGGTGCAAAAACATTAATTGACGGCTCAACACTACGTATACCACGCAGAGGCTGGTATGTAAAGGCAACAAATGAAAATCAGGAGCTTGGCCCTGCTGTTCCTGATATTATAATAAATAATTCTATAGATTATATAACAAAAGGAGTAGATGAGCAGCTGAAGGCTGCTGCAGAGGAACTATTGAAGCAGTTACCAAAAAAATAAAAGTAATTTGCATATAAGTATAAAAGGCTATTTAATAACAGAAATGTTCTTAAATAGCCTTTTATATTAATATTCTATTTCTGCAAAACTCTGAAAAGGATTACTGCTTTGCCATCTCCATATAATCCAAAGTCAAGCCTGCCAATGCTTTTACTCCAAGCTTAAATGAGCTTTCGTCAATCATAAAATCAGGTGTATGATGGGATGGGGCTGTTTTAGGGTCCATACCTTTAGGCATTCCTCCTAAGAAGAAAAACAGTCCAGGAACTTTTTCCTGAAAAAATGAAAAATCTTCAGCTCCTGTTATCGGTGGTATCAGCTTCACATTCTCTGCCCCTGCGACTTTTGCAAGGCTTGGAAGCATTTTTTCAGTTAAAGCAGGATCATTATAAGTTACAGGATAATGATTACTGTAGGGGATCTTTATTTCAACGGTGGCACCACCGGCCTCAGCCGTTTTGGTTGCAATGGTTTTAATCCGGTCAATCAGCATTTTCTCATCTTCCACACTCAGTGACCTGATGGTTCCGAGCATCTCTGCTTGCTCAGGAATAATGTTTGAACGCACCCCGGCATGTAATGAACCAATCGTTACCACTCCTGCGTTTTCAGTAATGTTCAAATTACGGCTCACAATGGTCTGTAAATTATTAATGATCTGTGCTGAGATCACAATCGGATCAACCGATGCCCATGGAGCAGCACCATGTGCCTGCCTTCCTTTCACAATGATCTGCATGTCATTTACTCCGGCCATCATTCCGCCCGGACGATAGGTAATCCTTCCGGCTTCTGTCTGTGCCCAGATATGTAAGCCAAAGGCAACATCCACCTTAGGATTTTCGAGTACCCCTTCTTTAACCATTAATTCAGCACCACCCTCCACTCCAGGAGCAGAGCCTTCTTCAGCAGGCTGAAATACAAATTTCACAGTACCTTTCAAATCAGCTTTCATTCCGGCCAGAACCTCTGCAACACCCATAAGCATCGCAACATGTGAATCATGACCACAGGCATGCATTACCCCTACTTCCTGTCCATTGTATTGTGTCCTAACCTTTGAGGCAAAGGGGAGCGAATTTCTTTCAGTAACCGGCAATCCGTCCATATCAGCACGCAATAGAACCACAGGACCAGGTTTTCCTCCCTTCAGGATCCCAACAACTCCGGTTCTGGCAACTCCTGTTTTTACCTCAATACCCAATCCTTCAAGATGTTTGGCGATAATTCCTGCAGTTCTGGTCTCATAATTACCCAATTCAGGATGCTCATGAAAATCGCGACGCCATTCGATAACCTTTGCTTCAATGTTATCAGCTGCTGTATTCAGCTTCGATCTTGCAGGAACTGTCTGAGAAATTGCAGGTAAAGAAAACAGGAATAAACCTGCAAACAATAATTTATTCATACGAATTGATTTGTTTTTAAAAGTAAGGAAATTATGAGAGATTCAATATACCCAGCCAATCTGCTTAAGGATCTCCTTCAGCTTTTGAACATGCTCTCCATCGGTTTCTATTGTGCGGTATGGCTGTGTATTGACAGGATCAATACTACTTTCCACAAGCTTTTTGGCAGTGGTATGAAATTCATAAGCACCTGTCTCAGCGGCAATTTTCTGCAAATTTCGATGGGTTATTCCCGAACCGGGCATTATATTGATCCTGAATCCAGCCTGCCTGACCAGAGAGCGCAATTTTTCAGTTCCATCAGGGGCAAACTCTACCCCTCCCGAAGTCAATACACGATGACATCCCAGTTCAACAAGGTCTTCGAGCGAACTTTCCATAGAAGCACAACGGTCAAAGGCACGATGAAAAGTGATTTCCATTTCTCCTGCGATTGCTATCAGCTCGGCACAACTTTCTATATCAATGCTAGAATCCTTCCTGAGCATTCCTATCACAATACCTTTACATCCCATTTCCCTGCAACAGAGCACATCTTCCCGCATTATTTGAAATTCATCCCGCGTGAATACAAAATCGCCTCCACGCGGACGAATAATCGGAAAAAAGGGAATTTCCAGCTGAGTTTTACATTGTACAATCATACCATAAGATGGTGTGGTACCACCTTCAGCCAAATTATCGCAAAGTTCAATCCTGTCGGCTCCGTACGACTGTGCAATCAATGCCGAATTTATCGTTCCAACACAAATTTCAAGTTTATAAGACATGAAAAATTGAATTATTTGCTTTCATCTGAACTGCTTTCTGATTCTGACCTCAGCTCATGCATATAAGAGCTTAGCTTTTTTGTAAATAAATCAAGATTTGATGCAGAAATTTTAAGGTTGTTGATCGACTCTGAACTTTCTGCATCCAAATTGCCATACTCCTGAAGAATCTGAACTATCTCTAAAATCTGAGAAACTGGCTGCCTTACTTCATGCGAAACCATAAAAAGCATTTTTTCGAGATTTTTAACATATTCCTTTTGCTCTTCCTCAATCCTCTTTCTGTCGTCAATTGGAGTACGTAATGAGAAAAACTCGGTAATTACTCCATTATTATCGTGGATAGGAACAATTGTGCTGTCGAGCCAGAAAAATGTACCATCTTTTGCCCTACTCTTGACATCAGCACGCCAAACTTTTCCACTTTTTATGGTTTCCCAAAGTTCCTTAAACATCGAAGAGGGATGATAATTGGAATTCACAATCCGATGATCCTGACCAAGAAGTTCCTCTCTGGAGAACTTACTTATTTCACAGAACTTATCATTAACATAGATTATCCTTCCTTCAGGATCAGTTACTGAGCAAATGGCATTAATGTCTATGATCTCCCTGTAAGCTTTAAGGATCTGTAATAAGTCTCTTTTTGTGCTGCTTCTGTTATCAAACCATGTCCTCATAGATATCTGTTTAATAATAGCTGGGTGATTTCATTAATTGCCTTTGATCATTTTGATCGCATACCGCAAAATTGAAGCCTTTTTGAATCGCATATCCGCCAAACTGACCTTTTTTATTTAATGCAAGGAAACCAACCTGGATTTGTTTTGCTGTTTCAGGTTTCTTCCTGATTATGCGCATCACCGCTTCTTTGCAGGCTTCCTCAGGTGAATAACCTTGTCTCATCAATTCAACAACTAAAAAACTGCCTACATTTCTAATCACTTCCTCACCGACACCGGTCGATGTGGCGCCTCCAATTTCATTGTCAACATACAGCCCTGCTCCTATGATTGGCGAGTCACCTACACGCCCATGCATTTTATAGGCCATGCCACTGGTTGTGCATGCACCCGACATATTTCCTGCTTCATCTAAAGCGAGCATCCCGATGGTATCATGGTTAAATTGATTGCCGGGTAATTTCGCCGGACTGAAAAGCTTGTTTTCTATGTTTATTTCCGGATTGTACTTTGCAGTTTTAAACCATTCTTTCCATGCCTTTTCCGAGGAAGGAGTCAACAGGTTTTCTTTTTTAAATCCTTGTTCAAGAGCAAACTGCAGAGCCCCGGCACCTACCAGCATCACATGTGGAGTTTTCTCCATAACCATTCTGGCAACAGAAATAGGATGAACAATATGCTCCAATGCTGCTACACTTCCACAATTACCAAACTCATCCATGATGCATGCATCCAATGTTACCCTGCCATCTCTGTCTGGTAACCCACCATATCCCACAGATTGATTATTTGGATCAGCCTCCGGAACATGTACTCCGGTTTCGACAGCATCCAATGCTCTCCCATTATTCTTTAAAATTTGCCAGGCTGCAGCATTCGCGGCTATTCCAAAATCCCAGGTTGAAATAACGATTGGTGATCCTGTAAGCACAGAATCACCCAAAGTCCTTCCAAACGATTTATTTCCGGATAATACCGTGGCACCTGCTAAAGAACCTATTGCTAAAAATTTACGACGACTGATCATATTTAAAGTTAACTAAAGATCCCATTCAGAGAAATGTTTTGGGATATTAAAATACGGGTTCGGGAATGGTAGATGTGGATTATTTATCGGTATTTCGGCGCTGAAGCACCCGTATTTGTTCTTTTCCAGTCGCTTAGGTTTTGGGCTGAAGCCCGATCTGAAAACCGGATCTTCACCCGGAGC
>CAYHGN010000031.1:13140-31653 GCA_964356005.1 uncultured Sphingobacterium sp. | reverse complement strand
CATTAAGTAACAGGAAAAAAGTTTTAGAACAGAAACCAATGAATTTCTGGGAGCGATTATACCTTCCGGCAATTTTTCAGGGGATGGGAATAACTTTCAGACATATGTTCAAAAAGAAGGAAACTATTTTTTATCCCGAAGTTGAACGTGAATTTTCTGAGAACTGGAGAGGAATGCATTCGCTGAAGAGGGATGAAGATGGTCGCGAGCGTTGCACTGCTTGTGGGCTATGTGCGCTTTCATGTCCGGCAGAAGCGATTACAATGATTGCTGCCGAGCGCCAGAAGGGTGAAGAAGCTTTATATCGTGAAGAAAAGTATGCAGCAGTTTATGAGATCAATATGCTGCGTTGTATATTTTGTGGCTTGTGCGAAGAAGCTTGTCCGAAAGAAGCAATCTACCTGGATGGTCCCATCGTTCCTGCAGATTACCTGAGAAAGGATTTCATCTATGGAAAAGATAAACTAGTGGAAGAGCCTATGAAGGTTCAACAGGGCTAATATTTTTGTAATTGAGGCAGCCGGAGCCTGTAATTATTTCGGCAGAAATTATACCTTTGCCCACATTCGGATCAAAGATTAAAATACCGTATTAATGAGTATATCTCTTTTTTATTTTGTTGCTTTCTTAACCATATTCTTCGCCCTTTTGGTGATATTTTCGAAGAATCCGGTGCATAGCGTGCTTTATCTCATTGTCACATTTTTTACTTTTACCCTGCACTACATCATGCTCAATGCACAGTTCCTTGCTATTGTGAACTTCATTGTATATATGGGTGCGATCATGGTTCTCTTCCTCTTTGTTTTAATGCTTCTTAATCTGAATGAGGGGTCAGTAGGTTCAAAATCCAATCTTCTCAAAATGGTTGGTGTTATTGCGGGCATGTGCCTTATCATAACATTGGTTGGATCGGTTAAGGCATTAAATGCTTCTGATCCCCTGGTTTTGCAAACTCAGGATTTGGGCCTTGTAAAAAACCTCGGAAAAGTCTTATTCAGCAAATTCCTGTTACCCTTTGAGATATCATCCATTCTCTTACTTTCTGCGATGGTTGGAGCCGTTTTATTAGCAAAAAAAGATATTAAACAGGTATAGATCATGGAAAATGTAACCCAGGCAATTCAAGGTGTACCTTTAAATCATTATATCCTTTTAAGCACTATAATTTTCGCGATTGGTGTAATTGGAGTACTTATCCGCAGAAATGCAATCGTAATTTTTATGTCAATTGAATTGATGCTAAATGCCGTGAATCTTTTGCTCACTGCATTCTCAGTTCATCATAATGATCCCTCCGGGCAGGTATTTGTATTTTTTATTATGGCATTGGCAGCTGCTGAAGTAGCAATTGGTTTGGCCATTATTGTGATGGTTTACCGAAATACCAACTCAACAGATGTTAATATTTTGAATAAGCTTAAGTGGTAATCCTTTGATGAGTCCTGATGTTAGGCTGGAATTATAGGGTGTACAATATGATAATTAGCATATAATAATGATAAATTTAGTCTGGTTAGTTCCTTTATTTCCACTTTTAGGTTTCCTCATCAATGGATTGGGCCGTAATTCCATGCCTAAAGCTGTTGTTGGATTTATAGGTTGTCTTTCTGTACTCGCCTCATTTGCAGTCAGTTTGGGAATATTCTTTGAACTGAATTCAGCAGAAACAAAATCTTTCATTATTCCAATTTTCGATTGGATAAGTGCAGGAAATGTGAAGATTCCCTTTTCTTTTCTAGTTGATCCTCTCAGTGCATTGATGCTACTGATTGTTACCGGAATTGGGTTTCTGATTCACGTATATTCAACCGGATATATGCACCATGATGCAGGATTTGCTAAATTTTTTTCCTATCTGAACCTGTTCATATTTTTCATGCTGCTATTGGTGCTTGGTTCCAACTATGTCGTCATGTTTATTGGATGGGAGGGCGTAGGTTTATGCTCTTATCTGCTTATTGGATTCTGGTTTACTAACTCATCGTATGCCAGTGCTGCAAAAAAGGCATTTGTGATGAACCGTATTGGTGATTTAGGCTTTCTGATTGCTGTTTTCCTGATTTTCAGCACCTTTAATAGTGTAGAATTCGCAAGTGTATTTCCTCAGGCAGCAAATATGGAATCCGGTGATTCAGTTCTGATCCTGATTACGGCTTTATTATTTGTAGGGGCTATTGGAAAGTCGGCACAAATTCCATTGTTTACCTGGTTGCCTGATGCAATGGCTGGACCAACTCCTGTATCAGCCCTGATTCATGCCGCAACAATGGTTACTGCAGGTATTTACATGATCGCCCGTTCTAATATTTTGTTTACACTGGCTCCTGAAACACTTGGAGTGGTAGCGATTATCGGACTTGCAACGCTGTTCCTTGCAGCTGCCATTGCTGTTACTCAGACTGATATTAAAAAGGTATTGGCCTATTCTACTGTGTCTCAGTTAGGATATATGTTTCTCGGATTGGGAGTTGGAGCTTATACCGGTGCATTTTTTCATGTAATCACTCATGCATTTTTTAAAGCATTACTTTTCCTTGGTGCTGGTTCTGTTATTCATGCTATGAGCAATGAGCAGGATATGCGAAATATGGGCGGGCTAAAAAAGAAATTGCCGGTTACTTATCTGACCATGATGATCGGGACAATTGCGATTGCCGGACTTCCTCCCTTTTCAGGATTCTTTTCGAAAGATGAAATTCTTGCACACGTTTATGAAAGCAACAAAATATTCTGGCTGATCGCTGTTATTGGTGCTATGTTTACCGCATTTTACATGTTCCGGATGATGTACCTGACATTTAACGGAAAGTTTAGGGGAACTACTGAACAGGAACATCACTTACATGAATCACCGGCATCCATGACGATTCCTTTGATCGTTTTGGCAATCCTTTCTGCTGTGGGAGGACTTATCGGGATTCCTGCAGTTTTCGGAGGTAATCATTGGCTGGCTGGTTTCCTGGCTCCTGTTTTCGCAGCCTCGGCTTCCAAAACAGGTCACCTCACGCTCGATCACACAACAGAATATATTCTTATGGCCATATCTGTTGTTGCTGCCCTAATTGCAATGCTGTATGCTTATAATCGTTATGTAAAACAAGCTCACATTCCTGCAGATGAAATTACCAGACGCAGCGGATTAGCTCGCCTTTCTTATAATAAGTTTTTTGTTGATGAGATTTACGAAGCACTTATTACCCGTCCGCTAAATGCATTGTCAGTGTTCTTTTTCAGAATTGTGGACAAAGCAGGGATTGACGGATTGGTAAATGGCTTTGGAAAGGGAGCAGTAGAAGCAAGTAAAACTTTCAGATTACTTCAATCTGGTATGGTTGGCTTTTACATCTTTATGATGGTTGCCGGAATCATAGCCTTGCTGGTGTATAGTATGTATAAAATTTAATATTTAGGAGTAGAACAATTTAAATGGAAATCTTACTGTTACAAATTTTTATTCCGCTTATTGCTGCACTGGTTATCCTCCTTTCGGGCAAAACAATTGTAAAAGGGCTTGCAGGTGTATTGTCTTTGGTGTCCCTTGCAATTTCTATTTATTTATATCTCAATTTTATTCCGGATGCCAGCACCCAGTTTCTTGTTGATCTGGCCTGGATTCCTCAGTTCGGTATACACTTTAAGGCAGGTGTGGATGGTATAAGCATGTTACTTGTTCTACTCACTAATCTTCTGATTCCTATCATTATTTTATCAAGCTATAAGCATGATATTAAGAATTCTAATGCTTTTTATGCACTAATATTCTTCATGCAGTCTGGTTTACTGCTGGTTTTTACTGCATTGGATGGCTTTCTTTTTTATATCGGATGGGAAGCAGCATTGATACCGGTATACTTCATTTGTGCATTGTGGGGTGGAGAGAATCGCATAAAGGTTAATTTAAAATTCTTTATTTATACAATTGCCGGTAGCTTATTAATGTTACTTGCAATTATCTATCTGCATTTACAAACTCCGGGTAATAGTTATGATATAGCAGAGTTTTATAAACTTGAACTTGATTCGGTCACTCAGACATGGATATTCTGGGCATTCTTTATTGCTTTTGCGATTAAAATGCCCCTGTTTCCATTTCATACCTGGCAGCCGGATACCTACACCGAAGCTCCGACCGCAGGAACCATGCTGCTTTCAGGTATCATGCTGAAAATGGGTATTTATGGAGTTATTCGCTGGTTAATTCCTGTTGCGCCACTTGGTTTTGAAGAATGGAGTGAAACAGCATTGATCTTATCGGTAATTGGTATTGTTTACGCATCAATTATTGCTTTTACTCAGAATGATATTAAACGATTGATTGCATATTCATCAATTGCACACGTCGGACTTATCTCAGCCGGTATTTTTGCCTGGAACCTGCAGGGTCTTCAGGGAGCAATGATACAAATGTTGAATCACGGTATCAATGTGGTTGGGATGTTCTTTATTGCAGATATTCTTATTCGCAGGATGAATACACGTGAAATGACTCAGATGGGAGGAATCGCAAAACCAGCACCAATGCTGGCAATTGCTTTCCTTATCATTTTATTGGGCACTGTGGCCTTACCACTTACCAATGGCTTTGTTGGAGAATTTTTGTTGTTAATGGGAGTCTACAATCATAATATTTGGCTCGCAGCTATTTCTGGTTTAACCATTATTTTTGGAGCGGTTTACATGCTCAGAATGTATCAGAAGGTGATGCTGGGACCGGTAAATTCAAGTACAGCAATTTTTAAAGATCTTGATGGGACAGAAAAATCAGTTTTACTGATTATTTCGGCCCTTGTAATTTTAATTGGGGTTTACCCTCAGCCAATCCTGCATATTTCAGAAGCTGCAGTTATTAACCTGCTGGATCAGGTCAATCAAAAAATATTAGTTAAATAAAAGCATGAACGCATTAATAACCCTATCTATTTTAGCCATTCTGGTTCTTTACTTAGGCTTGTATAAGGCAAAAAATGCTTTGCTGCCTGTTACTTTGCTTGGCCTGGCTGCCGGACTTGTTTTGACTTTACTTGAGTGGAACTCGGGTGCTGCACCCATTTATAGTGGGATGATGCACTTTGATAATTTTGCAGTAGCTTTTACTTCGATAGGAATTGTGTCAACAATGCTAATCTTGTTGATATCTAAAGATTATTTTGAACACATCAGCGATAATGTTGCAGAATACTATGCGATCATACTTTTTGCACTGATTGGGATTCTGGTTATGGTGTCTTTCAACAATCTCTCTATGCTGTTCATTGGTATTGAGATCATGTCAGTTAGTCTTTATATACTTGCAGGTATCCGGAAAAATGATTTTAAATCTAACGAGGCTGCTTTAAAGTATTTCCTGACAGGTGCCTTTTCTACAGGATTTCTTTTGATGGGAATCGCATTTCTTTATGGATCTACCGGAAGCTTTGATTTGGGTGTAATAAAAGAGTATGTTATTTCCAACCCCGCTCAGATCTCTCCATTATTCTATACCGGCCTGATTCTGATGATCATTGGACTTAGTTTTAAAGTAGGTGCTGCTCCATTCCATTTCTGGACTCCTGATGTTTATGAAGGATCTCCCACAATCATTACAGCTTTCATGAGTACTGTGGTTAAGACAGCCGGATTTGCTGCTTTCTTACGCTTATTCATGATCTGCTTTGCGCCGCTTCATGACTTTTGGATGCCTGTTCTGCTGATCATCGCAGTTTTAACACTGTTTATCGGGAATGTCACTGCATTATATCAGCATAGCTTTAAAAGAATGCTTGCTTTTTCGAGTATCTCGCATGCAGGCTATATGTTATTTGCAATTATTGCTTTGGGTCCGGGTTCTGGTAATTCAGTATTTCTTTATGCCAGTGCCTATTCAATAGCTTCGATCATCGCATTTGCTGTGCTAATACTTGTTAAGCGGCAAACCGGATCTGACAATTTTGATAGTTTTACCGGTCTTGCAAAACGAAATCCTTTTATTGCCTTCACACTAACTGTTGCAATGCTTTCTCTCGCAGGTATACCTCTAACTGCCGGTTTCATCGGGAAATTTATGATGTTCTCAACAGCTTTGTCAGAATATCATATTTGGCTTGTAATCCTTGCAGTTATCAATGCAGTAATAGGAATTTATTACTACTTAAGAGTAGTGGTAGCAATGTACTTTAAATCGGCCGAACGTTCAGAAATCCAATCATCGCCATATTTTAATTTTGTCCTTGGATTTTCTGCTCTTCTTACGATTGTTGTGGGAGTCTATCCGGGCTTCATATCCAACCTTTTCTAAGCCAAATTATTACATAAATATTGTAGCTTTACGCATATTGATTTTATGCACGAGTTCCTGGACTATTTTCAACATCTGATTGATCCTGTAAAATTGCTTCGGGAAGGAGGTTTTTACTTACTTCTCTTTGTAATATTTGCAGAAACGGGCTTGTTTTTCGGCTTTTTCCTTCCCGGCGACTATCTTTTGTTCCTTGCCGGTATGTTTGTTGCTACCGATAAACTGGATGTATCAATTTTTATACTGATAACCGGGTTAATTGCAGCTGCAGTTGCTGGTAATTTTGTTGGATATTGGTTTGGTAAGAGAACCGGTCCGGTCTTATATCAGCGGGAAGATTCCTTTTTCTTTAAGAAGAAATATCTCAAGTCTGCCGAAATTTATTACAGAAAACAGGGTGCTTTCGCCCTGATTATGGGGAGATTTATACCAATCGTGCGGACTTTTGCACCAATAATTGCAGGTATAGTTAGGCTTGATTTTAATAAATTTGCATTTTATAATATTTTGGGTGCTTTTCTTTGGATTACATCCTTAACTTTGCTCGGATTTTATCTTGGCAGGAGTTTTGAGCAAGAGATAAATGACTATCTGTTTTACATAATTATTGGTTTCATACTGATAACAGCTATACCGTTAATTGTAACCTATTTAAAAAGGAAAATTGAAGGAGACAGGAGCGATGAAGAAGAGCAAAATCCTTAATTAAAATGAATAAAGACCATCCCTGGCATAATGTTTCTCCCGGTGAAGACATCCCTTCACATGTTAATGCAATTATTGAGATTCCGAAAGGCTCAAAAGCCAAATATGAGATTGACAAAGAGTCGGGGCTGATTAAACTAGACCGCGTGTTATTCTCATCGGTCATGTATCCTGCAAATTACGGCTTCATTCCTCAAACATATTGTGATGATAAAGATCCATTGGATATATTAGTCTTATGTTCTGTGGATGTCTACCCATTGTCTATTGTTGAGGCAAAAGTTGTTGGTGTGATGCACATGGTTGATAATGGTGAGCAGGATGATAAAATTATTGCTGTAGCCAGGAACGATATGTCTGTCAATTATATTGAGGATCTGAAAGAATTGCCTCCGCATACTATGACGGAGATAGTTCGTTTTTTTCAGGATTATAAAGCATTGGAACGCAAAAATGTTAGTATTGAACATTTACTTGGTAAAAACTATGCATATAAAGTCATCAAGGAAAGTCTTCAATTATATAAGACCACATTTTTAAATAATTAATTAACATGGGCTTCGCGCTTTTTTTTACATTTTTTCTTGTTTTTCTTAATGGCTTTTTTGTTGCTGCTGAATTTGCATTGGTTAAAGTGCGTGCTTCACAGATTGAAATTAAAGCCAAAACCGGAAGTCGTGTAGCGAAAATCGCCAAACACATGACTCAGCATCTGGATGGTTATCTTGCCGCAACTCAGTTGGGAATTACATTAGCTTCACTGGGATTAGGTTGGGTAGGAGAAGAAGTGATGACTAAAATAGTCAGTAATTTCTTCAATTTCATAAATATAGATATGTCATCCTCTGTGGCGACAAACATTGGTCATGTTCTCGCTTTTGCTATTATTACAGTATTACATATCGTATTTGGTGAACTCGCTCCAAAATCATTGGCAATCCAGCGTCCAATTGGTACAACTATGAGCATAGCTCTACCGCTTCATTTTTTCTATATCGTGTTCAGACCATTTATATGGCTGCTTAACGGTTTCGCCAATTTTATCCTTAAATTATTGGGTATCAGTACAATAGGAGGTCATGAGGCACACCATAGTTCTGAAGAGCTGCAGTATTTGCTAGATCAGGGTAAGGAAAGTGGTGCTCTTGAAACCAATGAACACGAGCTTATAAAGAATGTATTTGATTTTAACGATCGTGTGGTTAAGAATATCATGGTGCCAAGAACCAAGATATCCGGAATTGAACTTAGCACACCACATAAGGAAGTGCTGGATATAATTATTCGGGAAGGATATTCCAGAATACCTGTTTATGACGAAACGATCGATAAGATTGTAGGAATTGTTCACGCCAAGGATATTCTCCCACTATTAGCAGAAAATAAAGAGTGTGTACTTAGAGATATCATTCGTAAACCTTATTTCATTCCTGAAACAAAAAAGATTAATGATCTTTTAAGTGAATTGCAGCTAAAACGTATTCAGATTGCTATTGTACTGGATGAGTTTGGTGGTACAGCAGGTATGGTGACTGCTGAAGATATTGTGGAAGAGCTTGTTGGGGATATTCAGGATGAATACGATGAGGAAAAGCCAATTGTCGAAAAAGTATCTGCAAATGAATTTATTATTGATGCCACAGCATCAATTTACGATGTAAATGAATACCTCCCACACGATCTTCCGGAAGATGGTGATTATGATACTGTTGCTGGTCTTGTCAGCGAGATTTTTGGAAAAATCCCGGATGTTGGTGAAGCAAGTGATTTCAATGGATATGTTATTACTATCTTAAAAAAGGCTGATCAGAATGTTGAATCTGTAAAACTTGAATTAGTAATTAACAGTGAGGATGCGGTGGACATTCATTAATCCGGAGGGGGCTGTCCATGCATATTTTCTATACACCTGATATAAATTCTGATACTTATATCCTGAGTGAGGAGGAGAGTAAACATTGCATTAAAGTTTTAAGATTTCATAAAGGAAGCCTGCTTAATCTGGTTGATGGTAGGGGTGGCTTTTATGATGCAATTGTTGAGGAAGCAAATCCCAAAAAAACGAAGATTAATATACTGCGTGTTCATGAAAATTATGGCAGGAGGAACCACTATCTCCATATTGCCATCGCCCCAACTAAAAACATTGAGCGTCTGGAGTGGTTTTTGGAAAAGGCTACAGAAATTGGAATTGATGAGATTACTCCAATCATTTGTGAACGATCAGAGCGTAAAGAAGTTAAAACAGAGCGTCTGAATAAGGTGATCACCACCGCGGTTAAGCAATCAATTAAGGCATTTCATCCAAAATTAAATGACGCTGATAGATTTTCTGATTTCATTATGAAAAGTAAGCAAAGCAATAAATTTATTGCTCATTGCATGGAGAGTAAAAAATTATCTATCAAAGATCAATTCAAGCTCAATTCTGATTATCTTGTAATGATAGGCCCTGAGGGAGATTTTACTTCTGCCGAAATTGATTCAGCTATGAAGCAACATTTTATGCCCCTGAGTTTGGGGGATTCCAGATTAAGGACAGAGACCGCCGCTTTGGAAGCCTGTTTCGAGATAAATTTTTTAAACAGATGAAGTATTTTAAAAGCACTGGTTTATTGATTATATTTTTTCTTTTTGCAGGAATATTTTACTCATTTCTGGCTCCTACCTATAAAATTGCAAAAATGAAATATAATGGGGGCGGAGATTGGTATGCCAACAGGACAGCCCTTCCCAATCTGATTATCTTTTGTAATAAAAATATCGGAACCAATTTTGAAACGGAAGAGGCCATAGTTGAGGCCGGAAGTATAGATCTGTTTAATTACCCATTCGTTTATCTAACCGGTCATGGTAATATTGTATTTTCTGATCAGGAAGCACTGAATATCCGTAAGTATCTGACCGGTGGTGGATTTTTGCATATTGATGATAATTATGGTTTGGATCAATTCATCCGGCCACAGATGAAAAAGATTTTTCCGGAGCTCGATTTTGTAGAATTGCCAGCTAATCATATTCTTTATAATCAAAAATTTAAATTCCCCGGGGGGCTTCCAAAGATTCATGAACATGATGGTAAGCGGCCCCAGGGTCTTGCATTAATTTATAAAGGAAGAATAGTTTGTTATTATACATTTGAATGCGATCTTGGTAATGGATGGGAGGATGCTGGAACCTACGCCGGCGATTCAGAAGATTCCCGCCAAAAAGCACTTAAAATGGGTTCAAATCTGATTCAGTACGCCTTAACTCAATGATATGCTTAAGATAAAGATAAATGACAAGTTCAGTTTTGAAATCGGTTCAGAAAAGGATGTTAGGATAGTCAATGGTCAGGCAATTGATGCAGACATAGTTAGAATCAATGATCGTACTTTTCATGTAATTTACAAGGGCAGGTCCTATAATGCAGAACTCATCGGCATAAACAGGGATGAAAAATCCTGTTCAGTTAAAGTCGGTGCAAATATTTATTCCATGCAAATGACTGATCAGTTTGATGAACTTTTGCATCAACTTGGAATGGATAATTTAAAAGCTGCCAAGGTTTCGGAGGTCAAAGCTCCAATGCCTGGTTTGGTAATCAGGATTCTGGTTTCCGAGGGAGATGAAGTTGAAAAGGGTGGAAATTTGTTTGTTCTTGAAGCTATGAAAATGGAAAATATTATAAAGGCACCTGCCGATGTAAAAATAAAATCAATCAAAGTAAAGTCCGGCGACAAGGTCGAAAAGAATCAGGTTGCCATGATCTTTGCATGATCCCGAATGCTCAAATAAAATTTATTCGGAGAAACACAGTATTCCTTTAATAATATTTCTTCCCGCAAATAAATATTGTTTATTTTGAAGCATATTTAAGCTCAATTATAAGAATACTCCTGATGGCAATAGAAATTAAAACCAAGGGCGAACTTTACGATGTTTGTATCGTAGGTTCCGGTGCTGGTGGCGGAATGGCGGTGAAAGTGTTAACTGAAGCAGGTTTGAAAGTGGCATTACTCGAGGCAGGTCCCGATTATGATCCTGCAAATCCTGAACAAAAAACCCAGCTTAAATGGCCCTATGAATCACCCCGCAGAGGTGCAGGTACAAACCGTGCATTTGGTGATTTCGATGCTGCTTATGGTGGTTGGGAAATTGAGGGAGAACCCTATACAAAAAAGAATGGGACTGAATTCGACTGGTTCAGATCACGTATGCTTGGCGGTCGGACCAATCACTGGGGAAGGATCTCTCTTCGTTTTGGTCCGAAAGATTTTAAACGTCGTGATTTTGATGGTTTAGGGGATAACTGGCCTATTGGTTACGATGATGTAAAGCCTTATTACGACCGGATTGATAAAATGATCGGTGTTTTTGGTACCAAGGAAGGAATCTATAATGAGCCGGATGGGTATTTTCTACCTCCTCCCAAGCCAAGACTTCATGAACTGATGATTAAGAAGGGAGCAAATAAGATTGGGATTCCGGTCATACCTTCCAGACTTTCTATTTTAACAAGACCGGTAAATAATGATCGGGGTTCTTGTTTTTTCTGTAATCAGTGTAGCAGGGGCTGTTCTATCCATGCCGATTTTTCTTCATCAACCTGTCTCGTTAAGCCCGCAAGGAAAACCGGGAATGCCGATGTTTATGTTAATGCAATGGCAAGGGAAGTTCTTACCGATCGTGAAGGTAAAGCTACCGGTGTATCCTATGTTGATAAAACGGATATGCAGGAATATCAGGTAAATGCAAAAGTTGTTGTTCTTGCTGCAAGTGCCTGCGAATCTGCGAGATTATTATTAAACTCTAAATCGAGTGCACATCCAAATGGTCTTGCCAATTCGAGCGGGATGGTGGGTAAATACCTGCACGATTCTACGGGTGCATCACGTGGTGCATTTATTCCTCAGCTGATGGACAGAAAACGATATAATGAGGATGGTGTTGGGGGGCTTCACCTCTATATCCCATGGTGGCTCGACAATAAAAAGCTTGACTTTGCCCGTGGCTATCATATCGAATTCTGGGGTGGCCTTGGTATGCCTTCCTATGGATTCGGTTTTGGAATGGAAAAAATGAATGGTATACACCCCGGAATGGATGGTAAAATGAAGTCTGCGGGGGGCTATGGTGCCTCTTTGAAAGATGATTATCGCAGATATTATGGTTCTACTGTAGGTTTTGCCGGTCGTGGTGAGAGTATTCCCAGAATAGAGAACTATTGTGAAATTGATACTGAAGTAGTAGATAAATATGGTATTCCTGTTTTGAAATTTAATTATAACTGGACTGATCAGGAGATAAAGCAAGCCAGACATATGCAGGATACCTTTGAGGAGATTATCGACTCTATGGGAGGTATTGCCAGTGGAGTTAAACCCGGAGAGGATAAAAAGTATGGACTGGAAGCACCCGGAAGGATTATTCACGAAGTTGGAACAACCAGAATGGGAGATGACAAGAATAAATCGGTACTAAATAAATATAATCAGGCCCATGATGTAACAAATCTGTTTGTAGTTGATGGTGGTGCATTTGTTTCTCAGGCTGATAAGAATCCAACCTGGACTATTCTTGCACTTTCCCTGCGCGCATCAGAGTATATCATTGATCAGTTAAAAAAGCAAAATATTTAATCAGATGAACAGAAGAGATTCGCTCAAAGCCCTGGCTGTTGGAACAGTTAGTGTTGGAACCTTACTTACATCCTGTGATAAAAAGGATGGAGCACAATCTGCCGGCGAAGATAAGGCCGGGGTATATGGCCGAACAGCCGAAGAAAAACTGATTGATGAAAAACTGATGGCCGAAAAATTCTTCAGTGCGGCCGAAATGAGCACAATTACAGTATTATGCGATATCATCATCCCCCGAGACGAAAAATCCGGGAGTGCAAGTGATGCTAAAGTACCCGAGTTCATTGAGTTTATAGTGAAAGATCAGCCACGGTATAAGACCCCAATGAAAGGTGGTTTAAAATGGCTGGATGTAAAGTCACTTAAACTTTTCAAAAAATCATTTACTGAAGTTTCTAAAACGCAGCAGATCGAAGTCGTAGATCTGATCGCATTTCCTGAGAAAGCAGCACCCGAGAATGCTGCAGGTGTCAGTTTTTTCAATACTATGCGCAATCTGACAGCAACCGGTTTTTTCACAAGTAAAGTAGGTATTGAAGATATGCAATACAAAGGAAATCAACCGAATGCATGGGATGGGGTACCTGATGATGTATTGAAACAATATGGGCTTGAATATGATGAAAAGACCCTTGCAGAATGTCTGAAGGCAGAGGATCGGGGAAAAATTATGACATGGGATAGTTGAGTTTAAGTTGTAAGTTATAAGTTGTAAGTTGTAAGTAATAAGTTATAAGTAGTAAGTTGTAAGTAATTGTTTGTTAAGGCTAAATAGCTTATTGCGGTTGGTTCATAATTTTCTTCAATAGATCAAGGATTGATTATGCATTATTATGAGCATGTTTTAATGGTCATATTCAGTTAATGTGCTGTTCATATTAACTGAGTTCATTTACGGAACGAAGTATTAGCAATTTCTTGTTTTTACACTAAAGAAAAATACATTTTCACTATGATTATTTTAAAAAAAAGCACCGTACTATTCTTGCCTAATCTATTGATTATCTGTTTGTTATTGCTGGCGCATAAGGGCATAAGTCAAACAGTTCCTAATAGTCAAAACCCTTCAAAAGTACTCCTGCCGAATGGCTGGTCATTAAGTCCGGCCGGAAGATCACTTCAATTAGGTGATTTGCCTCTGAATATTCAGATATCCCCGTCTCAAAAATTGATGGCTGTTACTAATAATGGACAGAGCAAACACAGTATTCAGTTGATCGATCCGCAAAGTGAAAAAATACTCCATGAACAGCCTATCGGAAAGGCCTGGTACGGACTTAAGTTCAGCGCTGATGAAAAAAAGTTGTATGCATCAGGAGCGAATGATAATATCATACTGGTTTATTCAATAGTCAATAAAAAATTAGCGGCCGCAGATACAATTGTACTTGGAAAGTCCTGGCCAACTGAAAAAATCGGTCCAACTGGTTTAGAGGTTGATGATGCCGGCAAACGCTTGTATACAGTAACTAAAGAGAATAATTCACTTTACGTTTTTGATCTATTAACGAAGAAACTCTTACACAAAGTTAGTCTTGGGGCTGAAGCGTACGATTGTCATTTATCACCGGATAAAAGCAAACTGTACATCTCACTTTGGGGATCAGATAAACTTGCTGTTTATGATACCAGATCAAATCGTGTGATCACTGAAATATTTACTGAGAATCATCCGAATGAAATTATTCAAAACAAAAGCGGCAAATATCTCTTCGTAGCTAATGCAAATGATAATTCAGTTTCGGTAATTGATACCCAGGCTGGAAAGGTTATAGAAGTAATTTCTACCGCTCTTTATCCAACCCGACTAACGGGTTCAACAACCAATGGTCTTGCGCTTTCAGATGATGAAAAAACCCTTTATGTAGCAAATGCCGATAATAATTGTCTTGCTGTATTTAATGTTTCCACACCAGGAAAAAGCAGATCAAAGGGTTTTATTCCAACAGGATGGTATCCAACCAATGTTCGGGTTTCCGGAAAGAAAATATATGTTTCTAATGGAAAGGGTTTCAATTCGATGGCTAATCCATATGGGCCTCAACCCGTAAAAAAGACTGATAATAGTGGGCTACATACCGGTGTTACTGAGCAAAGAGAGGTACAATATATTGGTGGACTTTTTAAAGGAACGCTTTCGATTATTGATCAGCCGGATGACTTAAAACTGGAATACTATTCAAAGCAGGTTTATGCCAATACTCCTTACAACAAACAAACTGAGACTCTTTCTAAGGGGCTTAAAGATAATCCGGTACCCAATATTCAGGGGGCTAAATCACCAATTAAATATGTTTTTTATGTGATCAAAGAGAATCGTACATATGATCAGGTTTTTGGCGATATGAAAGAAGGTAACGGAGACCCTAACCTTTGTCTCTTCCCTGAGAAAGTAACACCTAATCATCATGCATTAGCCCGAGAGTTTGTTTTGCTTGATAATTTTTATGTTGATGCAGAGGTAAGTGCAGACGGGCATAATTGGAGCATGGCGGCTTACGCAAACGACTATGTCGAGAAAACATGGCCCACCAGCTACGGCAGCAGGGGTGGTACTTATGATTATGAGGGCAGTCGCAAAATCGCTTATCCGAGGGATGGATTTATATGGGATTATTGCAAGCGTGCAGGTGTGAGTTACCGGAGTTACGGGCAATTTGCTACCAAGGACGGTGCAACTTTAGAATCTCTTATTGGAAAAATTGCAACGAAATATCCCCCATACAATCTGGATATATTAGATATTGACCGTATAACTGCATTTAAATCTGATTTTGATTCATTACTAGCCATTAACTCAGTTGCAAAATTCAATACTATCCGGATAGGGAATGATCATACCAGTGGTCAACGAATTGGAAAACTAACTCCAACGGCTCAGGTGGCCGATAATGATCTTGCATTAGGTCAGCTTGTAGAACATATTTCAAACAGCAGTATCTGGAAGGAATCAGCAATTTTTGTTTTGGAAGACGATGCCCAAAATGGTCCTGATCACGTGGATGCACACCGCTCACCTGCATTTGTGATTAGTCCGTATACAAAACGTAATTCTGTAAATAGCACTATGTATTCTACTTCGGGAATGCTAAGAACTATGGAGCTCATTCTGGGTTTACCTCCAATGAGTCAGTACGATGCAGCAGCTGTGCCATTATCTGAATGTTTTACTTCAACACCCGATTTGAGACCCTACGAGGTTAAGCCAGCTAACGTTGACTTAATGCAGCGCAATATTGCCTGGAATAAGAGTGCAGAGCGGTCACAGGAGTGGAATTTCGCGAGAGAAGACGCTGCACCAGATCTGGATTTGAACGAAGTGGTTTGGAAATCAGTTAAGGGTGAGGATTCTGTAATGCCGGCTCCCCGCAGAAGTGCATTTCTAAAACTTGAGCAAAAAGACAAAGCTGAGGACTAAATTTCGTTTAATCACTTACTTAATTCTACTTAATTATATTAATGTCAAAGTTTTTAATATTAATATCATTTTTATTTATGTGCGGAAGTCTTTCCGCACAGAGTATTAAAGGGAAAATATATTCACAGAATACGAAAGATTTATTGATGGGGGTGAGCATCAGGCTTGACGGACCAGGCTCAATGGGTGTAGCAACAGATGAGAAGGGTGGATTTAATTTTCAAAATATCCCGCGAGGCAAATATATAATCAAAGCAAGTTATGTTGGTTATGAGTCTTATCAAACTACTTTAATTCTGGAAAATGAAGTTATAAATCTGGATATATTCCTTATTTCACAATCAGGTTATCTTCCGGAAGTCCAGATTTTATCTGCCTCCCGCCGCAATACTTCCTCAATTCATCTGCCTTTTGCTTCCAGTGTATTAAATCTGCCTGCTCAATCTGAAAATATCCCGCGTACTGTTCCTGAATCATTAAATATTATCCCGGGGGTATTTATTCAAAAAACAAACCACGGTGGCGGTTCTCCATTTATAAGAGGTTTAACGGGTAACCAAACCCTGATCCTTATTGATGGAATCAGATTAAACAATTCCACTTTCAGGTATGGCCCAAATCAATATCTGAATACGATAGATCCTTTTTCGGTCAATAAGATTGAAGTACTGAGAGGAAGTGGTTCTGTTCAGTATGGATCTGATGCCATAGGCGGCGTAATACAGATTTTTACGAAGGATCCTGGCTTTACAACTGAAAATTCCTTTAAGGGAAGCGTTTCAGGCAGATTTGGGAGTAGTAAAATGGAGCAATCCGGTAGTACAGAATTATCTTATTCCACAAATAAGATGGTTCTTTCAGGAATATTGGGAATAAAGAATTTTGGAGATCTGATAGGTGGAGATACTACTGGCAGACAGTCTCCATCAGGCTATTCTCAATCGGATGCAAGCCTAAAATTCAAGCTAAAGGTTACTAAGAATTCTGAACTTGTTTTAGCCAATCAGTTTGTACAGCAAAAGGATGTTGATGTTTATCATAAGGTGCAACTTGAGAATTTCAATGTAAATAAAATGGGCTTGCAGGGAAGAAATCTCAGTTATCTAAAATACAGTATTGGCCAGGAGTCTTCAATTTTCAGAAGGGTAGATTTAACAGGTTCCTTAAATGCAACCGTAGAGGAGCGAAACAGTCAAAAGAACGCCAGTCAGTCGCTTGGGTTGGAGAGAGATAAGATTAAAACATCCAATTTGGGGATGGAGATATTTTCTGATCTCAGTAAAAAGTGGACGGTGAATAGTGGTTTGGAATATTACAGAGATAAGGTTAATAGTATCAGAAACACAACAAATACACAGAGTGGAATAGTAACGACGCAGAGAGGTTTATATCCCAATAATTCATTCTATTCAAATACTTCGGTTTATTCACTTCACCACTTTGCACTTGGCAATTTTAATCTGGAAGGCGGATTGAGATATAATTGGTTGCAGGCAAGGATTGCTGATAAGGATCTGGGTCAGATGAAAATTATGCCCAGCGCATTTGTCTGGAATTCAGGTGTTAACTATTCTATTGGTGAGCATCATTTCTATTCCTCGTTTAATACTGGTTACCGTGCTCCGAATATTGACGATATGGGAACACTGGGTATTGTAGATTTCAGATATGAACTTCCATCTTATACTCTCAAGCCCGAAAAGAGTTATAATTCAGAAATAGGTTATAAATATTTTTCCGAGCACCTTAGTTTTGGTACAGCTTTATATCGAAATAAGCTTAATGATTTGATTAACAGAGTACAAACGAGTCAGGTAATTGATGGGTATAAGGTTTACATCAAAGAAAATACAGAAGAGGCAGTAATCAATGGTGTAGAAGGATTTGCAGAATTTCAAGTTTCACAGAACCTGTTCTTTGATTTATTCGCTTCACTTAATCATGGGCGAAACATCTCTAAAGGAGAGCCATTGAGAAGAGTTCCCCCCTTTAATGGCAATATTTCAATGAAATATAAAATCAATAAATTTTATATGAAAGGTGAAATGGCATGGGCTGATAAACAGGATCGTCTGGCACAGGGTGATAAAGATGATAACAGGATACCTGGGGGCGGTACACCCGGATGGAAGGTTCTTAATATCTATTCAGGTTATTCTTTGAAGAATATGCAATTACGATTAAGTGCTCAAAACCTTTTTAATGCTGATTATCGCACGCATGGAAGTGGAATAAATTCGGTTGGAAGAAGTTTATGGATGAGTCTTTCATTTAATTTCTGAAAAACTACTGAATCGGGCTTAAGCCCCTTGTAATTGATTGAAATCCGATAATTATAGTATGGGGTAGCTATAAAGCCGGTACGGTTATTTTGCTTAATCACTCAATTCCTGTAAAAATACAAAGCCCCAAATACTAATCATTTAGGGCCTTCTACTTTTATCTTTCTGCTTTTATCTTTCAGCTTTCTGCTTTCTGCTTTCTGCTTT
>CAYHGN010000031.1:5703-13040 GCA_964356005.1 uncultured Sphingobacterium sp. | reverse complement strand
GCTTTTATCCTTCAGCTTTACTTTGATTTACTCTGAGCCTTTGATTTAGGCTGGCTAAACTGGGGTTTACCCTTTGTCATAATTTCAGGTGCACCCACCAGAGTCATTGCAGAGCGGAAGCCCATTTCTGCACTTGCTTCATCCTGTTGCATAAATCTTCTGGTAGCAGGATTGAGCCAATAAGCTCTGTCATTCCAAGATCCACCTTTATAAACCCTTGAACGATCATTTACCAGAGTGGTAATTCCGTAAAGATCGGTTACCACAGTATCCAGATGACCACGGAAATCAGGATTGTACGGTTTACCTGCAATGGCGGATGAATCTACGGCTGCGGTATTATTCTGTAGTTCAGACCATTTTTGTTTTTTGCCTGTCTTTGCCGGATCTTTTATCGGACGTCCATATTTATCTTTGGCATAAATACCCTTATCTCTATCGGATAAGCGCTTATTCACGAATTCATTTCCCCTGAAAGGATTAAAATCGTTAAAATCTTCAAAACTTAATTTTCTGTAAACGTCGGCTGTCCATTCATTTACATTTCCTGCCATATTATATAAGCCGAAATCATTTGGTACATAACTTCTCACAGAAGCGGTAATATCTGCCTTATCATTCAGGTAACCACCTGTACCCATGTTATCACCTTCACCACGCTTAAAGTTGGCAAGAATCATACCTTGAGTACGCTTTTTAGGCGATCTGACACCAAGTCCATTCCATGGATAAATCCTTCCATCTGCTATGTTTTCGTATTCAGTGTTACCTGCCAGGGCCAAAGCTGCGTATTCCCACTCTGCCTCAGTTGGTAAACGATAAGGCTGTTTTAATACACCGTCTTCCAGACGCACTGGTCTGACAACACCTTTTGCATTGGGCGTTGTTCCGTTAGCTACTGCGCTTGGATTCAAATCTTTCTTCATCTTTTTTCCATCAATTCCTTCACCACGATATTGTCCGTTAAGATAAATATCGGTGTTGAATTGATCGGCAGATGTTGATACAGAGGCTGCAGTTCCTGCTTTACCTGCTCCGGCTGTTAGTGTCTTATAATCCATTAAATACCCCTTGCTTCTTAAGATATCTTCGTTAACACGGTCGGTCCGCCATTCACAATAGGCATTTGCTTGTTCCCAGGTTACCCCAACAACCGGATAATCCTGAAAAGCCGGGTGGCGGAGGTAATTATTTACATAAGGTTCGTTGTAGGAAAGGGGTTGTCTCCATACAAGTGTATCAGGTAGTGCATTGTAATAATATTCTACATCATTGGCATAATTACGTCTGATCCAGTAAAGATATTCGAGCCAGTCTACGTTTGAGACCTCAGTTTCATCCATGTAAAATGATGCAACTGTTACCCTACGTCTGACATTATCAAATTCGTAGCCCAAATCCTGGTTCAAACTTCCACCCATAACAAAAGTTCCACCTTCAACTGCTATTAATCCCGGACCGGGACCGGCTTTAATTTTGCTGTTGACTTCGAAACCACCATTATACTTGTTGTTATAAGCCATACCTGTTTTTGAGGACTGGCCTGTCTTACTTTTATTGCAGGATGATAAGATTCCAAGAAGCATTATTGCTGCTAAAGAATAAATTGAAATTCGTTTCATTACTGTTCGTTGTAATTGGAGCATTAATTTTTTAAAAGTACAAAATTGGACTTATATCCCCAATGGATTTTTTGTCTTAAGTTGTGTTTATCTGCCTAATCGTCAAACGGAAAAAGTTTGTATAAGGTTACAAATCAATATACGTTAAATCATTTTCTAAACGTTATATGTTGAGTATTATTTTCAGGCGATAGCTGGAAGTACAAAAAATATGAATAATAAGTAATCTAAGCTTTTAAAAATCAATTAATTAAGTTAATATTTTTTAAAAATTGGAAGTTCTGTTGCTTGATATTAATCATTTGATTTTCCGTTTAATATATTCATTTAATTTATTCGGTTCTTTTGAAAATAATGTTTTTAAATACTTATATTTAAAACACTGTAAAGTGTAGATTTGGTTGATTTTTTTTAAAAATAAATGATTAACAAACTCTCGTTTTGTATATATTTTGCCGTTTTCATTGTCTGTATACCTACCTTGGCTATGTCACAGCCAACTCAGACTGATGGAAAGCGAACGAATACTATTCAGACTGCTGCTCCATTTTTATTGATCACACCCGATGCACGGTCAGGCGCAATGGGCGATGTGGGGGTGGCAATTTCACCAGATGCAAATTCCATTCATTGGAACCCGGCTAAGCTGGCCTTTCTTGATAAACCTACAGGTTTTTCAGCTTCATATACACCCTGGCTGCGAAACCTTGTTCCGGATGTAGATTTGGGTTACCTGACAATCTACCATCGTTTAGATGAAAGAAATACAATAGGCGGAGCATTGAGATATTTTTCTTACGGTTCTATCCAACTAACCGATAATAGCCAGAATGATATAGGAGTATACAGCCCGAATGAATTTTCTGTAGAGGGTTCTTTTTCAAGAAGATTTGGAGAGGGGTTTTCTCTTGGAACTGCATTAAGATACATCCGATCTAGTTTAAGTAACGGACAGTTCAACGGACAGGATATACAACCTGCAACGGCCATTGCTGCAGATGCTTCTGCATATTATAAAACGGGCACTGTTATGTTTGGCAAGGATGCAGAGCTTGCTCTTGGTTTAAACCTGTCGAATATAGGTTCCAAAATGAGCTATTCTGAAGGCGGCTCAAAATCATTTCTCCCTGCAAATATGAAGCTGGGTGCGGCTTCTACTTTTCTTCTTGATGAATTGAATACATTCACCGTTGCTCTTGACATGAACAAATTACTTGTTCCAACCAATCCCTTGAGGGATGTGAATGGCGATATTATTGATGGCAAAGATCCCGATCGTTCAGTACCTGCTGCAATCTTTGGCTCTTTCAGTGATGCACCCGGTGGTTTTTCTGAAGAATTAAGTGAGATCAGTTTTTCTCTTGGTACAGAATACTGGTACAATAAACAATTTGCCCTACGCTCCGGGTATTTCTATGAAGCCCCGACCAAGGGTGACAGAAGGTATCTGACACTCGGAGCCGGCTTAAAATACAATGTATTTAATCTTGATTTCGCTTATTTACTGGCAAATCAGCAAACCAGTCCATTAGCACAAACACTTCGCTTTTCATTGGTGTTTAATTTCGAAAAGTAATTAATGAAGATCAGGGTAGGATTTGGGTTCGACGTACATCAATTAGTTGAAAATCATCCATTTATTTTAGGAGGAGTTAAATTAGATCATCATTCGGGGGCTTTCGGGCATTCTGATGCGGATGTTTTGGTTCATGCCATTTGCGATGCACTGTTGGGTGCAGCAAATCTTCGTGATATTGGCTATCATTTTTCCAATACAGATGATCGCTGGAAAGGTATCAGCAGTCTGATCCTTTTGAAAGAATGTGTCAAATTACTTAATGACAAAGGCTGGAATGTCGGAAATATCGACGCTATGTTATGTCTGGAAGCCCCCAAAATTAATCCACATATCCCTGAAATGAAGGTTAAAATATCTGAAGCTGCCGGGATTAGTGAAGAGGATATATCTATCAAAGCGACTACGAATGAAACAATGGGTTTCATTGGCAGGAAGGAAGGGCTTGTGGCCTATGCAGTATGTTTGATCGAGAAAAATTAAAAAGCCTTAGTTTTTTCGGGAATCTTAACCTCACTGAAGTCGGCAGCACATTTGCCACAATTGCTTGCGCATCCCTTTTTACTGGTCATACTTTTATAGACCATCCGGCCTATATAAATAATGGCTATAATGAATAGCAGAATAACCAAAATCAGTTGATAATCCATAATTCAAAGTTACGGAATACTTCCTTGCGCCTAGTCACTTGAAGGTAAATTAAACTGAAAATTTAAATAATTTCACAATAATTTTATTGCAGTTTGATAAAAAAAATGTGGGAAATAGGGCTTTGAATGGTTTTAGATAAATTTAATCATCACAGATTCTTTTTCAAAAGGAGCTTTGTTATTAAGCCTTGATCTTTCGAAAGCGCTTCAAAATATAAAATCTGCTTATTAAATCATACCTTTGCAAAAAATTTAAGAGTAATTTTTTAATGCAAAAAATAAGAAATATAGCGATCATCGCTCACGTTGACCACGGTAAAACTACATTGGTTGATAAAATTTTACACCAAACCAATTTGTTCCGTGAAAATCAGGATACCGGGGATTTGATTCTCGATAGCAATGATCTTGAACGTGAACGAGGTATTACCATTGTTTCAAAGAATGTTTCTGTAAACTACAAGGGTGTCAAAATTAACATTATTGATACTCCCGGACACGCCGATTTTGGGGGTGAGGTTGAACGGGTATTAAAAATGGCTGATGGGGTTATCCTGTTAGTGGATGCTTTTGAAGGCGCAATGCCTCAAACCCGTTTCGTAACACAGAAGGCCCTTTCTCTGGGTTTAAAGCCAGTTGTTATTGTTAATAAGGTAGATAAAGAAAACTGTCGCCCGGAAGAAGTTTATGAATCAATATTCGAATTGTTCTATAATCTTGAAGCTACTGAAGATCAACTTGATTTCCCGGTATTATATGGTTCTTCAAAGCAGGGTTGGATGAGTGAGGACTGGAAAGTACAGACTGAAGATATTACGCCATTACTGGATACTATTTTAGAGCACATTCCACCAGCACCAAGTTTTGATGGAACCCTTCAGATGCAAATCACATCCCTGGATTATTCATCATTCGTGGGCCGTATCGCAATTGGACGTGTAGCAAGAGGCGTGATCAAAGAAAATCAGCCTGTTTCTTTAGTGAAACGCGATGGAACGGTACAGAAATCAAGAATTAAAGAACTTTATACATTTGAAGGACTGGGAAAAGTCAGGGTTCAGGAAGTTTCTTCAGGCGATATTTGTGCAGTTGTAGGAATCGAAGGTTTTGATATTGGGGATACTATTGCCGATTTCGAAAAACCTGAACAATTGGAAGTAATTAAGATAGACGAACCAACCATGAATATGTTGTTTACGATCAACAATTCACCAATGTTTGGTAAGGAAGGAAAATTTGTAACCTCACAGCGTCTACGTGAGCGTCTTTACAAAGAGATGGAAAAAAATCTGGCACTGAAAGTTATCGAAACTGATTCGCCGGATTCTTACCTGGTTTATGGCCGGGGAATTCTCCACTTGTCGGTATTGATTGAAACTATGCGCCGTGAAGGTTATGAACTGCAGGTTGGTCAACCTCAGGTTATCATCAAAGAAATTGACGGATTGAAGTGTGAGCCGATTGAAACGCTTATCGTGGATGTACCTGCGGAGGTTTCCGGAAAAGTGATTGAATTAGTTACGCAACGTAAAGGTGAATTACTGATTATGGAACCTAAGGGAGATCTTCAGCATCTTGAATTTGAAATTCCGGCACGTGGTATCATCGGACTTCGTAACAACGTGTTAACAGCTACTGCAGGTGAGGCAATTATGGCACACCGTTTTAAGGCTTATGAGCCATGGAAGGGCAATATCCCTGGTCGTTTGAATGGCGTTTTGGTATCTATGGAAAAAGGTTCAACTACCGCATATTCTATTGATAAATTGCAGGATCGCGGTCGTTTCTTCATTGAACCGGGTGTTGAAGTTTATGAAGGACAGATCATGGGCGAGCATATCCGTGATAATGACCTGGTTGTAAATGTGGTTAAGGGCAAAGCTCTGACCAATATGCGGGCATCAGGTACAGATGATAATGCACGTATCGCTACTGCAATTAAGTTTTCACTGGAAGAAGCTATGGAATATATCCAGGCCGATGAGTACATCGAAATAACTCCGAAAAGTATGCGTTTACGCAAGATTTATCTGACTGAAAATGAGCGTAAGATCAATGCAAAGAAGTTTGTGAATCAATAATAAAGCAAAATATTATAAAATAACACACGAAAAGCCCCGGATTAAATTCGGGGCTTTTCTATTATATTTGTGTTGATGAAGTTTCCAGTCGTACCCGGGTTTGACCAACAAGCTTTTAGTAAATACCTGAAAAACACCGGCTGGTTATTCCTTGCCAGGGTGGGTAGTTTGGGTATTAAGATTCTTGCTGGTATTGCCGTTGCCAATTATCTTGGGAAGATTGCAAATGGAATGTTGAATTATCCCCTAGTATTTGTCACTTTTTTTCTGGCAGCCGCAGCGCTCGGACTTGATGGATTCGTAACCCGTGAACTTCTTTCCAAACCTGATAAAAAGAATAAGCTTTTGGGTACTGCTTTTCGCATGAGGCTTTTGGCCGGAATCGCTATTATTCCACTGGCTTGGCTGAGTTATTTACTATTTAAAGGTAGTAATGGCGATATACCGGTAGGCTATATTCTGATCGCTTCCTGTATCGGTATCACTCAATCATTATCTATAATTGATAGTTATTTTCAATCCCGGGTTCAGGGAAAATACGTTATGATGGTTCAAGTGGCAGGGAATCTATTGTCGGCAGGCATTAAACTATTATTGATTTTTATTTCTGCTCCTTTAACCTGGTTTATCTGGACCTTGCTCATTGATGCCGCAATTTTAGGACTGGGTTATTTGATAGCATACAGGGTCAGGGGGAATTATACATCAGAGTGGGAGTATGAAGGTAGCCTTGCCCGATACCTGTTAAAGCATTCCTGGCCACTTGCATTTTCTGCTATTCTGGTTACTGTTTACATGAAAATAGGGCAGCTCATGGTAGAAAGTTTTCTCGGTGTAGGAGCCCTTGGAATCTACTCTACTGTAGTCAACTGGAGTGAAAGTTGGTATTTTATTCCTGTAGCAATCGTCACTTCAGTATTTCCTGCCATCATGAATGCACGGAGGGATGATCCAACACGCTATCAGAAAAGACTGACTGATATGTATGATCTGATGGTATTGATCAGCCTTAGTATCGCGATATTGATGAGCTTTGCATCAAATTATATTTACCAATACTTTTATGCTGCAGAGTTTGCCGAGGGTGCAAAAATATTATCCATTCATATTTGGGCAGGTGTTTTTGTTTTTCTGGGCAGTGCAAGTGGACAGTATCTCGTTGCTGAGGGTTATACCCGGTATTCCTTGTATCGTACTGGGGCAGGTGCCGTGGTAAACGTTGTTCTTGGATTTTTATGGATCCCCTTATACGGTCTTCAGGGTGCGGCTTTTGCTACGCTTATCGCATACTTTTCTGCTACTTTTTTTATCCTTGTCTTTCCTGAAACCAGAAAACAAGGAATAAATATGCTTAAATCCTTATTTTTAATCTCACTCATTCAAAAAATCGCAAAACGTTGAAAAAAAC
>CAYHGN010000031.1:0-5603 GCA_964356005.1 uncultured Sphingobacterium sp. | reverse complement strand
AAATCCTTATTTTTAATCTCACTCATTCAAAAAATCGCAAAACGTTGAAAAAAACGGAATCCTATACCAGTTTGATCAATCCGGCAAGAATAAAGACCTTATTGTCTTTCGGATTAAAGGGTTACTTATCAGAAATAGGCTGGTTTAAATCATTCGAAACCAAATCGCCAATTGGCCGGGATTCAGAGCCTATTCCATGGGTCACTTATTCATTTATTGATTTTATAGCTGATCGCATTCAAAAGGATCATACAGTTTTTGAATTTGGTTCGGGTAATTCAACTTTTTACTATGCTCAGCGGGCAAAAAAGGTTGTTTCTGTAGAACATGATAAAGCATGGTATGAAAAGATATCAGCGGCGAAACCGATAAACTCTGAAATGATATTCTGCGAACTACAGAAAGATGGAGATTACAGTAAAATGCCTGAAAGTATAGGTATGAATTTTGATATCATCATTGTAGATGGCCGCGACCGGGTGAACTGCTGTTACCATTCTCTGGCTGCACTTAGTGAAAAGGGAGTAATAGTTCTGGATGATTCAGAACGTGAACATTATGCTGCTGCAATAAGCTTTTTTAAGAAGGAGGGATACAGAGAATTATCCTTCAGTGGCATCTCACCGGGCCTTTTTTATCGTAAGTCTACATCAGTGTTTTACAAAGACAATAATTGCCTAGGTATTTAGGATGAGTAATGAGATTTTAAGTGCGGAAGTTAAAAGCGCCTATGATGATTTTTATCTGGGCCGGGATGAGCAATGGAGGATGCTGGGCGCAAAGTATAAAGCAAACAACATCATGGATGTTTGCAGGGGTCATGATTTTATAAAGATTCTGGAAGTAGGGGCTGGTGATGGTAGTATTTTGCAACACCTGGATAATACGAATGCTTTTCCCGAAATGCATGCTCTGGAGATATCACAAAGTGGTGTAGATCAGATCAATTCCAGAAAGCTGAAAAATTTAAAGTCGGTTAATATGTTTGATGGATATCATATTCCCTTTGCCGATAATGAATTTGATCTTGTTATTCTCGCCCATGTTCTTGAACATGTTGAGTTTGAACGTATGTTATTGCGTGAGATCAAACGGGTATCAAAACATGTAATCATTGAAGTCCCCTGTGATTACCGATATGGCGTTGATAAAAGGATGGAGCATTTTTTGAATTATGGGCATATTAATATGTATACCCCAACCTCAGTAAGGTTCCTGATTCAGTCTGAAGGCTTTGAGTTACTAGCTGATAAGGTTTCAATGATTGAACCGGAAGTCACAAAGTTCAACACATTTATTAATCAGGGAAAGGCCAAAAGCCTGTTAAGCTCTCTTCGGATTGACGCTGAATACTTTGTCAAGAAATTGATTATTTCATTAAGCGGCTCCAAAAGGAAGGAATCATTTGCCAATGCCTATACCCTATTTTTAAGAAAGAATGGTGATCTGGATATCTTCAGTCATTAATTCAAAGTATACATTTTATGAAGACTATCTTATTTTCAATTCCTTTTCTGCTGATTATTTTCCTGCAGTTATTTAACAATAGCACTCAGCGGAAATCATCAAATTGGAATTATTATGCTGATTCATTATCGATCAGAAAAGCCTTTTCTGAATCGCCGGTACTCTCTGCCCGGGAGTCTGTACAGAAAATGCAGGTTGAAAAGGGATTTCGTGTTCATATTGTCGCTACTGAACCACTCTTAAATTCACCTGTCGCCCTTAGCTTCGATGACAAAGGCAGGATTTGGGTTGTGGAGATGGAAAACTATATGCCCGATTCCATTGGTACAGGTGAAGATTTGCCAGTTGGTAAGATTGTCATTCTGAATGATAAAAATGGGGATGGGAAAATGGATGAAAGAACTATTTTTCTGGATTCTCTGGTGCTTCCAAGAGCGATTTGCTTTATTGAAAATGGAATTCTTGTCGCTGAATCTCCAAACTTATGGTACTATGAAATTAAAAATGATAAGCCGGTCAATAAAACGCTTGTTGATGCTACTTATGCCGAAGGTGGAAATGTGGAGCATCAGCCTAATGGCTTGTTCAGGGCTCTGGATAACTGGATCTACAATGCAAAATCGTCTAAAAGATACAGGAAGCAAGGCAATAAATGGTTAATTGAAAAGACCCATTTCCGGGGGCAGTGGGGAATTTCCCAGGATGATCAGGGTCGTTTGTTTTACAATAATAATTCCGAGAATCTTCAGGGAGATTATTTCAGCCCGGGTTTTGGAGCAACAAATTCGGATCAGTCAAGGCTTGCCGGTTTTTCAGAAAGCATTATCAAAAACAATAAAGTTTATCCAATCAGGCCCAATACCGGTGTGAACCGGGCATACATGAAAGGGATTATTGACGGGAATTTGAAGCTGGTTAATTTTACTGCTGCCTGCGGACCGGTAATTTTTAACAGCACCTTGTTCGGTCCCGATTATTACGGAAATGCATTTGTTGCCGAGCCATCAGCCAATCTAATCAAGCGAAATATTTTGAGTAAGGATGGGAATATGGTCACAGGTAAACAAGCTTATATCGGTCGTGAATTTCTGGCAAGTACCGATGAACGGTTCCGACCTGTAAATCTATACACCGGTCCGGATGGGGCTCTGTATGTTGTTGATATGTACCGCGGAATCATTCAGCATAAAACCTATTTAACACCTTATCTCAAAAGTGAGATTAAGGCCAGAAACCTGACCCAACCGCTTAATTATGGTCGTATTTACAAAGTGCTACCCAGGGGAAGGAAGGCCAGAGGTGTCAAAATTCCACAGGATCCATTAAAACTGATTGCTTTATTATCCGATTCAAACGGATGGGTTCGTAATAAAGCCCAGCAAATCCTGGTCGACGGGAAGGATAAGAGTCTGGGTTTTGCTTTAAGGCAGGTATTGAAATCGGGTTCACAACCTCTGGGCAGGGTTCATGCCCTCTGGACTTTGGAAGGCATGGGAGTTCTTGAAAAGGATGATGTAATGCCATTTTTGAAAAGTACTGATTGGATATTGCGTATGCAGGCATTAACTGTATTACCCTCAGTTTTGAACAGGGAGAATCACATAGAGTTTCTTCCGGTCTTAATCGCAATGCTTAGTGAAAATGATACTCTTGCGGCACCTTATCTCGCTTTTTTAAGTCCTTATATTCAGGCCTTTGATCCAACAGCAGCCAATAAGCTTTTGCTGGTCCTCTCCAATAAGTTTGCAAGCAATATTTATATTTCCGATGCGGTAATCAGTAATCTGCAAAGCAAGGAAGCTTCTTTTTACAGGGAGTTTACCGCGAATAATCCGGATACGAGTCTGGTACTTAGTAAACGCCTGAAGAAGATTGTCGACGATATGGCGAAAAAGAAAGTGAATGCTCTTGATCCTGCTAAGGAATTTCCAAGGGGTCTTGCCTTGTATCGAAATATTTGTCAGGCCTGTCATGGAGCAGACGGGAATGGTGTGAATGGGCTGGCTCCTCCACTTAATAATTCAGATTGGGTTACAGGTGATAAGAAAAGACTGGCAGCGGTCGCTCTTTATGGACTTAGCGGATCAATTACTGTCAGCAAAAAACTATACAAGGTTCCGGAGGTCAGCGGTGAGATGCCCGGGATTGCTTCAAATACTAATTTTTCGGATGAGGATGTTGCCCAGGTTTTAAGTTATATCCGTGGCTCCTGGGCTAATTCAGCTGATAAAGTTTCAAAAGAAGAGGTTGCAACTATACGGTTGAAATATAAAGGAAGGCAGATGGGGTTTACGGAGAAGGAATTTAAATAATGGAGAGTTGAGAATTGATAGTTGACAATTAAGAGTGGAGATTGCTACTACAATAATTTTATTTTTATTAGGATGTCATCCCGACGAAGGAGGGAACTTCGTTAAAACAGGTCAATATTTAAATTAAGTACTAATATGGATAATAGACAAAGAAGCAGGATTATTGTCTTTAGAGGGGGGTGCGAAAGGCTTGAGCGATAGGAGGGGGAGGAATCGGATTCAAAACCTCCCCCTGCCCCCTCCAAAGGGGGACAAGCATGACGCCCAGGGATTGCGCTGAAAGTTGAAAAATGGAGATTCAAATTAATATAATTTACCCGTTAGTTCCGTACTAAATACTATGTACTAAATACTCACTACTAATCAATGCAAAACTTTGCCCCCATAGCTTTATTCGTTTATAACCGTCCGGAGCATACCAGGAGGACAATAAAGTTTTTACAGCAAAATTTGCTGGCGGATGAATCGCGGCTTTTCATTTTTTCAGATGCTGCCAAAGATCCGTCTCAACAAGTGTTTGTAGATGAAGTGAGGGATATTATTAAGCGGGTTGATGGCTTTAAGTCTGTTGAACTGATTGAAAGGAAAACCAATTTAGGTCTTGCTGAGTCTATTATAGATGGGGTAAGCATTTTGGTTTTTGAATATGGTAAAGTGATTGTGTTTGAGGATGATCTGATCAGCTCAGCATATACCCTGCAATATTTTAATGATGCTTTGCTTCGGTACCAGAACGAGGAAAAGGTGATGCATATCGGTGCTTACATGTATCCGCTGAAAGTTGAAAATTTGCCTGAAACCTTTTTCTATCGGGCCGCGACTAGCTGGGGATGGGCAACCTGGGATAGGGCCTGGAAAGATTTTGAACCTGATATTTATAAGATAATCGACCGGTTCGACAGGAAAAAGAGACTTGAATTCTCCATTGAGGGTACAATGAACTTCTGGAAACAGATTATTGAATTTAAACGGGGCAGAAACAATTCATGGGCGATACGCTGGTATGCTTCTATATTTCTTAAGGGGGGATTAACATTGAATCCTTCAAAATCCCTGATTAATAATATTGGGCATGATGGCTCAGGAATTCATTCGGGATTGAATGATATTTATCATGTGATAATCAATCCACTTTCTGTAACCTCCTTTCCTGAAAAAATTGAGGAGAATAAGGTGACTTATCTCGCAATCAAGAATTTCCTGAAAACGCGTAAGGGGAGCCTATGGCAAAGAATATTGCGTTTTACAAAACAGAAAATTAAGGGGGTCTGATAAGTTACTCTTAAATGAGTGTGCCAAAAAAAATAAAGTTATTTTTAATTTATCCTGGGCTTGAAGTGAGTAAGGTTATAAAAATACTTTTGTAATTAGTTAGACAAGGCTCTGGAGCTAAAATATTTTAATTATAGAAACCAATACCTGTGTGTTATAGGCTTGTTCAGCCCTTTCCTCCGGAGTAGTTCCGGCATGAAATACCGTTCTATTCCAAATTACCAATAGCCGAAAGCTACCTCCTCCGGCAAGGTTTATTTTACCCGGAGCTTTTTTTCATTGGGAAGTGCAGCCCTGCAAAAGGACCATTTGCCATTTGAAATAAACCCGGGTGGCAGCTGTAGATTTTTGCCAGGCAGATTTTTGTATTATGAAGGAATTTATTGGCAAAAACTACGGCAGAACACGGGACTGGCATGGCCGAAGAAGTACAGACCTTGCTTTTCAAAACGAGAGAAAATCAGTCAATTTTAAACAGTAATTCAGCAAGATTTTATATCGAACTCACGTTATTTAGCAAAAACAACAAATGAAAAAGTGTAAATTAAATTT
>CAYHGN010000030.1:23554-31858 GCA_964356005.1 uncultured Sphingobacterium sp. | reverse complement strand
GAAGAAGAACCACAATTATATACAGTTGCAGTTACTGATATGGTTTTCAACCCTACTATTTATATTTTTGAACGTAAATTAAGAACTTTTGATGGTAGAAAAGTAACACAGGATTATTGGTTTCAAAAAACTGAATATACAAAACCTCAGTACTGGAAGAATTCAAAAGCTTAAACGGGGGGATCAGCAACATAGAAATTTCCAGGTCAGAATTTTAACATTAAATCCCCCCTTCACAGATCATTATATCTTTTCCGTTTTCACATCTTGTAAAATAAATGGATCAGGTTTTTTACAGAGGCTAGTACTTTTTTATACTCTTTAAAGTCCTATAACTCATCAAATATAAAGTAAATCCTGAGAGAATGGTAAGCAGCCCAAAAATGGAAAAGGCTCTCAATAAAATATTTCCGAAATTATCACGACCCTCATAATCCATGGTATGCATCATCCACAGAAAATCAAAAATTCGCCATTTCTGATTTCTGATCTTTTGAATAGTCCCTAATTCTGCAGAAATGAAAACAGTAGACCGGGAAGGATGATCAAAACTTATGGCAAATGCAGGTAAAGGATTTAACCTGTATTCATGATGCAATGATGTTTCCTCTAGCCTTTTCACCTCAATAATCTTTGAATTTTTATTAAATACAGATTTGGCGATTTCAATTGCCTCTGTCTCTGTCAATGGTCCGCGCAGAACTCCATTTACCGCATCAGCAAGTTGAATAGCAGGTTTATTAATGACATTATGCCCTGCATGATTAATATAACCTGTAGCTTCTCTAAAATAATGAATCTGATAATATGGTTTACCCAGAATTTCGATCAATTTAAGTTCCTTTACAGAGTCAAACTCAGCTCCTTCCTTTAATTGCTTAAGAATTAGTGATGGAGAAATAAGTTCTGAATTCACAGCAATCTGATCCGAAGGGTTTTTATTGAGGTCGCCGTGGATCTCATCCATATTACTCCAGCTAAAATAGATCCCTCCAATTGTCCAAAATAAAAATTGAATCCCAAGGATTAAGCCCAGGTATCGATGCACCTTCCTGATCTTGTAATGAAAACTTTTTGCCATAGATATCTTTTCAGGGAAAATAAAGCAATTATCTGAATATTTAAATATTATCCTGAATAAAATTGAAGTACTGAAGAATTGAAGAGCTCATTTAAAATCGACCTGGATAAAGCCAGGTAACTAAAATAAAGGCAGGTATATTTATTAGATTGAAATTTTCAGAAAGGTGTTACAAAGACAGAGAATTTTTAAACACCCGATGACATGATTTATAATGGAAGGAAATTCTGGAGCAAAAGGCCTATTTTATTATCATCATTTCTGCAAGGCGTTCATCCCTTTGATAGATATCCTTACGGAAGTTGATCTTGCCATCTCTGTCGACAAAAGCAGTGAAATAAACGATGAATACGGGTAATCTTTCTTTAAGAGTGACTGTTCGCTCTGTTCCTGCATTCATGGCCGCATAAATCTTTTCATCATTCCATGAGGAATCGTTTTTCAGAAGGAACTGAGCAAGCTTAAATGGCTCTTGAATGCGCATACAACCATGACTTAAGGCCCTGCTGCTTTCATTAAACAATGACTTTGAAGGAGTATCGTGCAGGTACATATTATAATTATTCGGGAATAGAAATTTCACAAGACCCAAAGAATTAGATGGTCCGGGCTTCTGCCTGATTTCAGGAACCCCATCCCGGTAACCTGTAATCTCCATATCATGCTTTTCAAGATAATTACCATCGCGTCGCATATCTTTGAGCACTTCATTTATAACGATGCTTTTGGGAACATTCCAATATGGACTGAAGACTACATATTTAAGTTCTCCACTGAATATGGCTGTTTTATGAATTGGCTTACCCACTACAATATTGCAGCTCCATAACAATTTATCCCCGCTATTAACATGTAACTTAAATTCAGGAATATTTACAACGAGATAATCAGTGTTAAGGCTGACTGGTACCCAACGACTTCTTTCCATGTTGACCATCAATTGCCTGATCCTTTGTTTTAATGGTACATTCATTTCTACAATGGTAGTCTTTCCAATTATTCCATCATCCTTAAGACCATGCCTTTTCTGAAAGCCTAAAACTGCTTTTTCGAGTTCTGCGTCATATATCCGCCCGCCATCATTAGTTTTAAGATCGCCAAGATCATTAAGCCTTTGCTTTATCTGAAGAACAACTTCAGAACTATCTCCCGGCTTTAATGACTTATTTACAGCTTTAACTTCGAACCATTTTCCTTTTTCCTCGAGTTCACTGTAATTTTGAAGAAATTTTCTCAATAGCCCATACTGCCTGTTTACCGGTCGTTCAAGTTCCTTTATTTGCCCCGGAGCTGTCTCCAAAATACTATCAAGAAACTCTTCATAGGAAACTTTTTTTCTTGGAAGATTCCAATCCACTTTTCTTGAAACGCTTGGATCCAAACCATCCCAAACAATGTCTGCAAAAGCAAAATACTGGGCAGTAAGCATCAGTTCCAGGTTCAATACCATTGCGTCTGAAACCTTTTCTAAACTGCCCTCATAGATCAGCGAGTCAAGCACTTGTGCATAAGGAATTCCCTGGCTTACACCATCATACTGCAAATTTCTAATACGGTCAGTCAGGCTTGAAGCATGTTCGATGAGGCCATCCTTATCAAACCAGGCAAATGCCATATTTCTATGGCTGTAAAAAGTGCCCATATCCTTTTCATACTTTTTCAATTTTGGGTATTGCTTCAAAAAAACAGCAATCTCCAGACTATCAAATTTGGAGTTTGTTTGTGAACTGAAACTTCCCGGAATACTTTTGCTCCATTCATTCAGATCTTTGTTTCTTAAGGAGTCTGTAGAATTTTTTGCTGTATTTTTCCAGTCCTGACCACATCCTTGAAAAGGAAGAAGGGAAATCATTAAATATAAAAACAGGTATGCCGGAAAATTAAAATTCATTTTTTTGATCTGCTTATAATGTATTCCAAATAAAAGTCCATTGTTTTCAAATATAACCTTAACGGTCAGATGCTGAAGACAACATTAGGGGTTTGACCCCAATAACAAAGTTAACACTCACATCATCACTGGTATTTAAGGTCCCCATTAACGTTTTTTTAGGCACAACCTGATAGGTACTAAGCTTCAATTTATGAGTTCCTGCAAAAGTAATTGTACCATCCTTTAAAACTGTAGCAATAAGATCCATTTTAATTGCCTGTGTTACTCCGGCAATTGTGAGGTTTCCACTCGCTTTAACGAGATATTGGTCTTTGTCATCCCATGGATGGATTTCAGATTTCACATATCTAAAATATATTTTATCAAATGGATAGGATTTCAGGGTTCTGTGTGCAATCCTGTCCATATATGTATTCGGACTACTTAATTTTTTCACAGGAACAGTAAAACTTAAATTATTTATCGCTTTTAATTGCTTGTGCTGAAGTGTGATCAGAGCCTTGCACTCCACACTATCTGTTTTCATTTTCCAGTTATAATTATTGGTATAACCACTTACCTCTATCTCACCTGAATGATAAACAAAGGTTTGCTGTTGCCCGAAAACAAACAGACTTGAAAACAGGAACAAAAAGCTAAGAATTACCTTTCTTAATCCATGTTCGCTTAAATTGATACTTGCTCTCATTTCCTCATTTTTAAACTACTAATCTGTTAAATACAGACTATGAAATAATTATACTCAAAACACTTTCAGAACCTGAATCTCGATTCAAACAACCATCCAAAAGGTCGAATATTTTCTTCAGGTTTCAATCCGTGTCGTTTAATGCTGTTTTCCCTAATTAATTCTACTGCTTCTTCAATGGAATCAGTCACAAGAAAAAGTTCCATATCCGAATCAGAGATTGTTCCCATATTCTTCATCATCTGATTGTGCTCAAGTAATTTTTGATGAAATTCCTTACAAAAGATAATCACCGGAAAATTTCTGATTTTTTTTGTTTGAATAAGAGTAATCGCTTCAAAATACTCGTCCAGTGTTCCAAAGCCACCCGGCATCACGACAAAGGCAAATGAATATTTTATAAGCATAACTTTCCGGACAAAAAAATGCTTAATCTCAACCCATTTATCACAATAGGGATTAACACCCTGTTCCATTGGGAGCTGAATATTGCAGCCTACTGAACGTCCACCCACATCTTTAGCTCCACGGTTTGCAGCTTCCATTATTCCTGGACCACCTCCTGTCATTATCGTAAAACCCAGTTTAGCAAATTCTGCTGAAGCATTTCTGGTCAGTTTATAATATTCATGATCTTCTTTAAACCTCGCAGAGCCAAAAACCGTTATACAGGGCCCGATAAAGTGTAAAGCTCTGAACCCTTTGATAAACTGAGCGAATATATCCAAGGCGAACAGCAGTTCTTTTCTTCGTGACTGGGGTCCTCCAAGGAATTTGATTTCGGATTTTGTCATACTAAACTTTATATGTCTTTAATTTTTTGAAGTTTTCAGGTTTTGCCTGAAGCAAAAACAGATCCTGGCTGGAACTATCCTTTGCCCATTCCATACACATCGGACTATCATAATAGTTCTCAAGAATTATACCCCAATTTGCAATTGTAAGAATTTCCTCATCATTTAGAATATATTTGCCCCTCAGTTCGTTGCTAGTCTCACATTCAATCAGTTTCGATGTGTTATCGCTGTCTTGATAAACCATCATATGGCTCTTTGTTCCAAGTTTCTTATGAATGATAGAGTTTACTCCCATATTAAGGTTTGGCTTATAAACAATAAACTCATCCTGAATGAGAAGCTGATCCGTATCTTTAAATCCGATTCCCCAAACTCCTGAAACATGGATAACATCTACAAATCCGCTTTGAGGATCAGATGTATAAGCGTAACCTGAACAAGCCTGATCTGCCCGGATCATTTTTTGCACGCCAACAGAGATCGCTCTATTCCTCCGATCAGGGTCTTCAATCAGAGCCTGATCAGAATAGAGAGAGGCAAAACACTTCTTCACAGAATTGAACAAGTCCTTTTCTCCTCTAACATTTAAAAAAGTATCATATCTATCTTTTGTTCTGATTGATAGAGAATTACATTCAGTAGGACTACTTCTTACTGCCAGTCCGCTATCAGAATCCTTCATAAGCTCATGATAGGCCAGCACTATCCTATCCTGTAGATCACCGGGGATTCTGGCACCCAGAATCAGATCCCTTGCCTGCTTTGCAATCCCTGAAATACTTGCGGGGTCTGATCTATTTATCCCAGAAATTAACTGATCATGAACTCCATCAAGCTTATTATATGCTATAAAATGGCGATAGGCTGCAGCTGTAATAACGAAACCATCAGGGACCTTAATATTTCCAAGTGCTTTTTGAGTAAATATTTCGCCCAGAAAAGCATTTTTTGGCCCAACCTCATCAGTATCAGCAATTGTGACTGTTTTAAGTCTGAGTATATAATCCTTCATAATCTTAAATTATTTTGTTTAATATCAGGCTTCGTCTACTGAATCTACATAGATTTAAAAAATGGGAATCTCAAATACGAAAATGCGTGGTTTTCTACTCTCTATTAATGATTGCAGTTATCTATTATAATGATCTGTGTCATACTCTGAGAACAATATTAATTCAATTTTTACATAGAATTAAAAAAGGCAATAGCACCATCAAAATCCCGCTTTTCGAAAGCTTTCCTTCTATTTCAGATAAACAATAATTAATTATTATGGTTGAGCCACAAAATTTCAGAGATCATATCCCTACTATTACTGATATCGGAAATAAGAGAAAATGGATGTATCCACAGATCATAAAAGGTAAACTTTACAAGTACCGTGATTTTGTAAGTTACGCTCTTCTGGCACTTCTCTTCAGCTCACCATTTATAAAAATCAATGGAGAACAGATGATTCTTTTAAATGTAATGGAACGAAAATTCGTTTTTTTCGGAATCATTTTCTGGCCACAGGATTTCTATTTGTTTGTTCTGGCATTATTAACCTTTATGGTTTTTATAGTGATGTTTACTGCCATCTTTGGCCGGGTTTGGTGCGGCTGGGCATGTCCTCAAACGATTTTTATGGAGATGGTATTCCGGAAAATTGAAAACTGGATAGAAGGGGATTGGATTCGTCAGCAAAAACTGAATCAAGCCCCTCTGATTTTTGAAAAAATCGCTAAAAAAACTGCTAAACACTCAATTTTTATTATAATTTCCTTTCTGATTTCGAATATTTTCCTCGCTTATATCATTGGTTCTGATTCGCTGATAAAAATCATGTCAGAACCTGTAGGACAACATCTGAGTGGATTTATCTCAATTCTGATTTTTACAATGGTCTTTTATATTGTCTTTTCTTATTTAAGAGAATTGGTTTGTACTGTGATCTGCCCTTACGGTCGGCTTCAGGGGGTACTACTGGACAATCAGAGTATAATTGTTGCTTATGATTATGAACGTGGCGAGCCAAGAGGTAAAATACTCAAGAACACTGATCAGAATTTAGGCGATTGTATTGACTGTAAGGTTTGTGTCCATGTTTGCCCTACAGGAATAGATATACGTAACGGTACCCAGCTTGAATGTATCAATTGTACTGCCTGCATTGATGCATGCGACATGGTGATGGAAAAGATTAATCGTCCAAAACGGCTGATAGGTTTTATGTCTGAGGATCAGATTAAAACCAAATCACCATTCAAACTCAGCCGGAAAGTATACGCATATTCTGTGGTATTGCTTGTTTTGTTCTCTGTTTTGAGTTTCTTGCTTATCAGCAGAAGCGATATCGAAACTACTTTATTACGTGCGGGAGGAACTCTTTATCAATTAAGGGATAATGGAACAGTTAGTAATTTATATAATGCCGAACTGGTCAACAAAACCACAAAAATGGTTAAATTTGAGATGAGGCCTGTCGATCCGGATACAAAAATTCAGTATATCAGAAAAGAGGATGAGATCAACAAAGGAAGCAGCGTAAAAGTTACCTTTTTTGTATTAAGGTCGCAAAAAAGTGTCGGTAAATACAAATCAGAGATCGGGATAGAAATTTGGTCTGAAGGTAAACTCGTTGACAAGATCAAAACAAATTTTATAGCACCACCAATCGAATAAGGATGAACTGGGGAACAAAACTTGTAATTGGCATGGCATTATTTATGTCCTTTATTATCACGCTGGCAGTATTGATGATCCGAAGTGATTCAGATGATCTAGTAGATACCAATTACTATGAGAAAGGTATTGAATACGATAAGGACTATGTTCGCAAATCTCAACTTATAGAAGACAATGCCGAGCCGGAGATTAGTGTAAATGATCAACTGACGATCATTTTCAAAAGTCCGGCAGTCGGAAGCATTCGCTTTATACATCCATCTGATAAATCGAAAGACAGTAAGATGGACATTAATTCAGGTGCAGGAAATCAGGTAGAATTCCCGACTGATAATTTCAGAAAGGGACATTGGAAAGTTTCGCTTGAATGGAAAAGTAATGGAAAATCTTACATGTTTGATAAGAACATAATAATCAATTAATGTACTTACCATTTCTACATAGATTAAAAGAATTGAGCTTAAATGAATTATAACGAACTTGCATTTTTCACCGGACTATTTGGCAGCATCCATTGTATAGGGATGTGTGGACCGTTGGCCTTTGCAGTTCCGAGCATTCATCAACAGCGCTGGATGATTATTTTCGATAAGCTGATTTATAATCTTGGGCGGACACTTACCTATACCTTGCTGGGTGTACTCATTGGACTTGCCGGACAACAACTATGGTTAGCCGGTATGCAACAAACAATCAGCATTTTAACGGGACTTTTTATCATTATTGCGGCAACTTCGAGAATCTTTAAATTGTCTATTGGTAAAAGGGTATGGTTCTCAGGGCTTGTACAATCATTCAATAAATTGCTCGGATATGCCCTGCGACATAAAGCAGGACACCTGATGGTTGGAATATTGAACGGTTTTTTACCTTGTGGATTTGTATATCTTGCAATGGCGGGAGCACTGAATACCGGTAGTGTTACTGCTTCTGCTCAATACATGTTTTTTTTCGGCATCGGCACTCTTCCCCTGATGATGGCTGCTATGGTCAGTACGGGATTTGCAGGTCCGGTATTCCGCCGCCAGATCAATAAAACTATTCCATTTCTTATGCTTGGATTGGGTGTTTGGTTTGTTCTGAGAGGTTTTAACCTGGATATTCCGTACCTGAGTCCACCCAGGATGGATACTGGAGTTGAGGTTTGTTACGTACCGGGTCGGGGCCCGGAATGACA
>CAYHGN010000030.1:0-23454 GCA_964356005.1 uncultured Sphingobacterium sp. | reverse complement strand
ACAGGGGTCTGGTCTTGCCTGTAATGATAGTAGGATTCAGTCATTCCGGGCTTGACCCGGAATTACCCCGCCATGCTAAACAACTGCGTTTCTGGCTGGCTGGCCCAGAGATGGGCATCAAATGCCATACAGATATTTCTAAGGAATCGTTTTCCGAGTGGCGTTACCGTTAAACTATTCTCCCTGATAATGAGCAATCCATCTGTCTGAAGTGTTTTGGCACGCTCGAGTCCTGAGACCATAGCATCGATCATGGGTTCATTTATATCCCATTCTGTTTTCCCCTTGCACATCAGATTTAGGATAAGTTTCCGGATAATCAGATCCTCTTCTGTTAAATGGTGTCCCTTGAATACGGGTAATTGTCCATTATTTACTAATTCAAGATAATCTTCTACTTTTTTAACATTCTGAGCAAAGGCAAACCAACTGTCACTGATTGAAGAAACCCCCAGGCCCACCATCAATTGTGTGTATTGGTGGGTATAACCCATAAAATTTCGGTGAAGTTTTCCTGAATGTTCAGCCTTATACAGACTGTCGGAACTGAGTGCGAAATGATCCATACCGATCTCTTCATAACCCATTGAGGTAAACATCTGACGGCCCAATTCATATAATCGTTGCTTCTCATCTACTGAGGGAAGATCAGCTTCTGTAAAACTTCTTTGTCCGGGTTTGATCCATGGCACATGAGCATAGCTATAAAACGCGATCCGATCGGGCATTAATTTCTCAACCTGAAAAATCGTATCTCCCAACCCGTCATATGTTTGGAGTGGTAATCCATAGATCAGATCGAAGTTGATTGAAGAGTATCCAATCTTTCTTGCCAGTTCTGTGACAGATTTTACCTGTTCAAAGCTTTGCATACGATTGATTATTTTCTGCACCTTAGGGTCAAAATCCTGGATACCAAGGCTCAGACGGCGAAAGCCCAAATCATATAACGTTCTTAAATGGTCTTCCCTGGTATTGTTGGGATGAGCTTCAAAACTAAATTCGGCTTCAGGATGAAAATCTGTATTCGCAGTCAGACCATTGATGAGAAGCTTAAGATTCTCAGCGGCAAAAAAAGTTGGTGTACCCCCTCCCAAATGAATTTCCCTGATTTTTGGTTTATCAGCAAATACCTCTTTGTAAAGAGTCCATTCTTTCAAAACTGCCTGAATATAGGGATCTTCTACCTGATGATTTCGGGTAATACGGGTATTACAGCCGCAATAAGTACAGAGACTTTCGCAAAAAGGTAAATGCACATATAAGCTGATACCATTACCTGAATTACTTTGATCGAAAGAAAATTTAACAGATTCTTTCCATTGTTTGATATCCGGAACTTCAGTATTCCAGTAGGGTACAGTGGGATAGCTGGTATAACGCGGTGCTGCCACGTGGTATTTATTAATTAAATTCTGGGTATTCATAATTGGTTTTTGTATCAAATATTTTAGTGTTTGGAACATTCATCAGCACAAACACAAGCTTTGCCTGAACATCTGCCCGCTTGCCAGTTATCCAGATTCTTAATGATCAGATTAGCAATTTCCTGAAGTGCTTCCTTTGTTAGAAATGCCTGATGCGGTGAAATAATTACATTCGGGAATGATAATAATTCTTCCATGATCGGATCTTTAACATAATCATTGCGATGATCAGAATAGAACATACCCTTCTCAAATTCATATCCATCCAGCCCAAGCCACCCTATTTTAGCGGCCTTTAATGCCTTAATCAAATCGCCTGATTTGATTAATCCACCTCTGCTGGTATTAATCAACATTACTCCATCTTTCATTTTGGAAATGCTTTGCATGTTGATGATATGCTTTGTTTCGGGAGTTAAAGGAATATGAAGTGATATAATATCAGACTCTGCTAAAAGCTGCTCAAAACTAACTTCCTCAATACCATCCGGTTTAGGAACCGGACTAATATCATGACCAAGAATTTTACAACCCAGGCTTCTAAAAACTGAGGCAGTAGCTTTCCCAATCGCTCCCAGACCAACAATTCCTACAGTTTTCCCTTTAAAATTGAAACCTACATGCTGATCAATTCTGAAATCAAACTCCCTGCTACTGTTCACAGTGGAGATAATACTCCGGCCTAATGAAAGTGCAAGCATCAGGGTGTATTCTGAAACAGCTGCGGGGGAATAAGAGGGAACATTAGCAAGTTTGATATTCCTTTTGCCAGCAGCTACTCTATCAATATGATCAGTTGACACTGAACGCGTGGTAATGTACTTAATGCCCAGATCGGCTAATTTTTCGATTACTTCCTCAGAAAGATCATCCTGGGTTGATACAACAACAGCCTCCTTGCCTTGTGCATAAAACGCAGTTTCAAGGCTTAGGGAATTGGAAATCAATGTAATTTCGTGTTGTTTTTGATTAGCACGAGCTACAAATTCCTTCTCAAACTCTCTGACGCTGTAGGCAACAACTTTCATTAATAAAACATTTATCCCAAAAATACTTTTAGGAATAAGGTTCCGTAATGAGTGATGTCATAAAGAAAAATGATCTTGATCAGTTTTTCATTTTATGGAGTTTGGAAAAATCGATAATATCAATCACGCTACCTTTCTTTTCAATGATTCCTTCATCCTTAAAATCGCTCAGGGTTCTACTCACTGTTTCTGTAGCCATTCCTGCCATCGATGCGAGGTCTTCCCTTGAGATACGAATCTGGGCTTCAGAGTTTTCGGAATTATTTTGCTGTTTTGCGAGGCGGATCAGGATCTCGGCCATGCGTTTCCTCACTGAGTGATAGGCGAGCTGAAGTAATTGTTCTTCTTTCTCAATCAGGTTACTTGAAATCAGTTTTATAAATTTCTGACCAATATCAGTATAGGTATCGAGAAGTTGCTTTACGATATCCTTGGGAAGAAGGCAGATCGTTGTATCATCAACAGCTTCAGTGGTTTCATTATAGTGATCCCCCGAAAGCATAGCCTGAATTCCGAGATATTCATCTGGCCCATACATTCCTGTAACCAGTTCTCTACCGTCTTCACTTAATTTAATAGCCTTAACCCTTCCGCTCAATATTAAATAAATGCCCGTAATAGCATCGCTCTCGTAATAAATAATCTGCTTTTTTCTGACCTGTTTAACCTTACGGTCTGCAATAATTTTCTTCAATTCATCAAGACCCTGATTCTGGTTAGTCAGAAGCTGAAGACTTTCCAATGATTTGCTATAAAAAGCTTCTATTTTTTCCTTTTTATGAAAGCGTGACTCAATAGTATTCAGTAATTCCATATCATCAAAAGGCTTGGTCAGATAATCATCGGCACCCAAATCCATACCTTTCCTCATATCAGCCCTTTCAGCTTTTGCAGTGAGGAAAATAAATGGAATATTAGAGGTTTCCCTATTTTTTGACAGAAGATATAAAACACCATAACCATCAAGTTCTGGCATCATTATATCGCAAAGTATCATATCCGGAAGATGCAGTTGAGCCAGTTCCACCCCAACCTTACCATTATCCGCTTCCAAAACTTCATAACCTGCAAGTTCCAGAATCTCAACAGAACTATCCCTGATATCCTCGTTATCTTCGATTATTAGAATTTTCTTCTTCTTCATAAAATTTTACTGTGGGAAACTTAGGGTAAAAATAGTTTTCTGTTTAGGAAGACTTATAAAATTAACTTTTCCACCCATCAAATTAACATATCGCATAATAATATTAAGTCCCAGACCTGTTCCAGGAATATTTCCGGTATTGTTAGCTCTGAAAAATGGTTCAAATAAATGCCTGTGATCTGCTTCGGGTATGCCAATTCCATTATCGCTTATAGTAACAATACATTCCTTATCCGAAAGTTCAGTATTGAACTCAATGAATGTATTCTCACCTGAATATTTAATGGCATTAGACATTAAATTGATGATACAGTTCCTAAGCAAATTCTGATCTAATAGCACCGCGCTATGCATGCCTGTATGCTGATAAATAATATTCTGATCTTTTTTAGCCATCATTTGCATCTCCTCGGTAATCTCTTCAGAAAGTTTGACAATATCAAATTTCGTAAAAGCAGTTTCAATTTTACCGGCTTCCAGACGTTCGAGAGATAGAAAATCATCCAGAATGGTCGTTAGATTACCTACTGAATTTTTGATCTTACTAACATGCTTCGATATATTGGTACCATCATCCTGAAGTTTATACTTTTCAATCAGCGATGCCGATAATTGTATGGAACTAAGCGGAGTACGGAATTCATGAGAAGCCATCGATACAAACCGACTTTTCAATTGATTGAGTTCTTTTTCCTTTTCGAGAGATTTGCTGACCGTTTCTTTAGCCACCTGAAGCTCAGTTACTGACCTTTGAAGTGAATTTGTACGATCTTCAACTAATTTCTCGAGTTGCGAAGCATAATGCAATATCTGAGCCTCAGCCTCTTTTTCCCTCGTCAGGTCATGAATAAACCCGGTATAGATTGTCCTTCCTGAATACTTTACCTCGCTTACTGCCAAACGGAAAGGAAATAAAGTACCATCTTTCTTCAGGCCTTTTACATCACGCCCCATTCCAATGATATGAGGGCTACCAGTTCGCTGATAACGGGCAATATATTCATCGTGCTGACTCCTGTCTGGCTGCGGCATCAGCATAGACACATTCCTGCCGGTTACCTCCTCCACTGTATAGCCAAACAAAATACAAGCGGAAGGATTTATTGACTCAATTAATCCACGCTCATCGATTGTAATGATTCCATCAATCGCATTCTGAATAATAGCATGTAATAATGCGCCTTTTTCAATCATTAAGCAAAAATAGTCTTTTGAATATAAATAAGGAGTTCTGACCCTGAAAGTAATGTTTAAAATTTAGAAAAATCTGCTCTGGATTTTGAAAAAATTAAGGTTGATGATTTATTAACAAACTAATTCAAAGCGAGATAGAGGAGAGCAGCCAGACCAGCGCCAATCATAGGCCCAATAACCGGTATCCAGGAATATGACCAATCGCAATTTCCTTTGCCTGCTACCGGAAGTAGGGCATAGATTATTCGTGGACCCAGGTCTCTTACAGGGTTAATAGCATATCCGGTGGTGCCACCCAGCGAAAGCCCAATAGCCCAAACCAGAAACATTACAGGAATAGCTCCAAGTGATCCAAGTCCAACAGGTGTTTTAGAGTCTACTATTTCTGCACTTGTGAAATGGAATATTCCAAATAAAAGCACAAAGGATCCGATTATTTCACTGGTAAGATTAGAAAAGGTGTTTCTTATTGCTGGCCCCGTACAAAATGCCGCAAGCTTTAAGCCTTTATCTTCAGTTGCTGCAAAATGATCTTTATACTTTAGCCAAACCAGTGCAGAACCCAGCATAGCTCCGAGCATTTGAGCGAGCATGTAAGCCGGAACCTGGGCCCATTCAAACTTTCCACTGATTGCCAGTGCGAAGGTTACTGCAGGATTCAGATGTGCGCCACTGTAAGGGGCCGACACAACCACTCCAACAAAAACAGCCAGTGCCCATGCTGTAGTAATTACTATCCATCCTCCGCCGTTACCTTTGGTGCCAGTTAAAACTACATTGGCAACAACTCCATTACCCAATAAGATCAATAATGCTGTTCCTAAAAACTCAGCTGTGAAAGGTGCCATATCCGAAAATTTATATTTTAAAGGTTTACATTAGCTTTTGCGGCCCTTACTGCCCGGTTCCAGCCATTAACAAGATCATCATAATTTTCCAGATCTTCCGGTTCAAAATTTCTTTCAACCTGCCATTGTTCTGCAATTTCATCAACGTTAGCCCAGAAACCTGTTGCAAGTCCGGCAAGGTAGGCTGCTCCAAGAGCAGTTACCTCTGTAACCTTTGGCCTGATAACCTTACATTTCATAATATCCGCCTGAAACTGCATCAATAAATTATTGGCTGTTGCACCTCCATCCACACGTAATTCACTGATTGGAGTACCTGCATCCGCTTCCATAGCCTTCAGTACGTCCATTGTTTGAAAAGCAATACTTTCCAGAGCTGCCCGAGCAAAATGACCTGAGTTTGTCCCACGGGTAATCCCTGTAATTGTACCTCTGGCATGCTGATCCCAATGCGGCGCTCCTAATCCGGCAAAAGCGGGAACCATATAAACACCTCCGGTATCCTCTACTTTTGCAGCCAGTTCTTCCACTTCACCTGATGTCTTGATCAGACCCAACTCATCTCTCAGCCATTGAACTACGGCTCCACCAATAAAAATACCTCCCTCCAGGGCATAGGTTACCTCGCCGTTTATCTTCCATGCGATTGTTGTCAGCAGATTATTTGAGGAAATCCTTGGCTTTTTACCAATGTTCATCAGCATGAAACATCCGGTACCATAGGTGTTTTTTACCATGCCGACTTTTGTGCACATCTGACCAAAGAGTGCTGCCTGCTGGTCTCCGGCGATTCCGGCAATCGGGATTTTTGAAGCAAGTATATCACCTGCAGTTTCACAGAACACCTCACTGGATGATTTGACCTCAGGCAACATGGCCTCAGGTATATCAAATATTGCGAGCAATTCCTTATCCCATTCAAGGGAATTTATATTAAAAAGCATCGTACGTGATGCATTACTCACATCTGTTACATGGCATTTAGCACCTGATAATTTCCAGATCACCCAGCTATCCACCGTACCAAAAAGGAGTTTTCCATGCTTAGCCCTTTCCCTGGCTCCTTTTACATTTTCAAGAATCCACCTCACTTTTGTTGCAGAAAAATATGAATCAATGATCAGTCCAGTCTTCTTCTGGATTCTTTCACCATATTCTTTTCGGATTGAATCACAATAATCTGAAGTTCTCCTGTCCTGCCAAACAATTGCATTGTAAACCGGAAGCCCGGTTTCCCTATCCCAAACTACGGTCGTTTCCCTTTGGTTGGCAATTCCAATGGCATGGATATCCCTTGGATTCAGTCCCGCTTTTACCATAGCCTCAGTTGCTACTGAAACCTGAGTCGACCAGATTTCTACCGGATCATGCTCCACCCATCCCGGTTTGGGATAGATTTGCTCGAATTCCTTTTGCGAAACAGCAACGATACTGCCCTTACGGTTAAATAAAATGGCTCTGGAACTTGTTGTACCCTGATCGAGTGATAAAATATAATCCGCCATTATGTTACTAATTTATTCAGCCTTTTATACACAGCTTTATTAAATATGAGAAAAATATGTAATATTGAAGATAATATTTATCTGTTTACTGATACATGTCTTCCGTAAATAGTTCAGCAGCATGAATATTGTTATTTTTTTATTAAATGTTAAAACCGGATAAATAATGGAACGATTATTTTTCCATCAATACATCAGCCCTCAAACATGAATATAGGAATCATAGGCCTTGGAGACATGGGCTGTATCTACGCTAAGTCTTTTGCTAAAGCCGGTTACAGGGTTTACGGATGTGACCTGCCTCATCGTAGAGAAATACTGGAAACGGAGCTTAGCCCTTTCGGGATTGAAGTCATGGATGATGGAAAAGCTGTATCCCGAATTTCTGATGTAATCATTTATTCTGTTGAAGCTGAACGAATCTCTGAAGTTTTGAGTTTATACGGCTCATATACCAAATACGGTGCAATAGTTGCAGGTCAAACCTCAGTGAAACATCCTGAAATAGAAGCTTTTGAAAAATATCTCCCAAAGGATGCCCATATTATAACCTGTCATTCCCTGCATGGTCCAGGATTTGATCCGAAGGGCCAAAAGATGATTGTTATCCCACACAGAACTACTAAAGAAGCGTATCAGCGCATGACAGATCTTCTGTCGACATTGGGTTCGGTTCTGGTAGAGATAGCAGATTTTCATGAGCATGATAAAATTGTAGCCGATACACAGGCGGTGACTCATATGGGTTTCGAGAGTATGGGAACAGCATGGAAAGAGGCAGGTTTCTTTCCTTGGGAAAACGCTTCTTACCTGGGAGGCATTGATAATGTTAAGATTTTGATAACACTTAGAATCTTTAGTTATAAGGCTCATATTTATGGTGGACTCGCAATTTTGAATCCCTATGCCCGACATCAAATCAAGCGATATGCTATTTCTGAATCCGAATTATTCAAACTGATGATCAAGGAAGAGCAAGCAGCTTTCAGAAAAAGGCTATATCAGGCGAGGGACTTTATTTTCGGCAAGGATCATAAACCGCTCATGCTGGATGAAAAAGTGATGCAGGAATTCTCCTTATCTGCAGGATCAGAAAGCCGGAAGCCAAATTCTCATCTCAGTTTGCTTAGTATGGTTGATGCATGGCACCACCTTGGCATTAACCCTTATGATAATCTGATTTGTCAGACTCCTCCTTTCAGATTAAGATTGGGAATCGCTGAATACCTTTTCAAGAATGAAGAATTGCTTGAAGAATCGATCAATACGGCATTATTTGACAAAACCATTCGCGGCGACGATTTAGAATTCCATTCAGCAGTCAGGGAATGGACTTCACTTATTGTTTATGGCGATATGGAGGGCTATAAACAGCACTTTGATCAGGTAAAAACATTCTTTGCCGGGAGACTTGATCAGGGAAGAGCTCAGAGTGCTGAACTTATCAGAAAACTTGAAATGGAATAGGAATAATGCTTTGAATACCCTGATTCAGAATATTTCTTTCATTTTTATATTAGAATCCCATTGTAATTTCTTTAATATGTGATCACTATCATATTTTAAGTAGTCTTTAATCCCCTTATTTGTATTCGTGGATTAACCCTTTTTAATTCTTTTCATGAGTCATACATTTCATATTCCTGTACTTGGCCTTGCCTATTCAGTAGACACGCCAATAAAAGTGGCCCGTTATGGTATCAGTTCAGTGGTGTCAATTGTTGATGATATTTTAATTGAACGAATGCGTCAATTATATGCCGAAAAAAACAACGATGAATTTGTTCCTATCGATCCTAAGGAGACTGATTCCCGAAGTAAAAGAATCAAAGCATATCTAAATCTTGTTAAAAAGATCGTAGACAAACAATTCGAAACACTGCGTCATGAAGCATTCGCAGAAGGCACTGACCTAACCAGGTATTTTAATCTCCTGCCTGAAAACTCTCCCTTGAAAATTAAATATCATCAAATGCTCAACGAGGAGGATGCAGCTAAGCGCCTTACCCTGCAGAATGAGTTGCGCAATGGAATTGAGAAGGGTGAAATTCAGGTCAACATTATGGCAAAGGTCGATCGTATGAATCCCAATACTACCGGTGAGCAGATTTCGGATGCATTATCTGCACTCAAGGGATTTGCAGAAAGTGAATTAAATACATCCGTGGTATTGTCAGCAGGAATGAACCCACGTTTGTATAGTTATCTTGAAAATTTTTCAGAATTCTTACCTGATCAATTCAGCAATTTCAGAAAAAGTATCATCCTTAAGGTAAGTGATTTCAGGTCTGCGTTGATACAGGCTAAATTTCTTGCAAAAAAAGGTCTTTGGGTTTCAGAATTTCGCGTTGAATCAGGTCTGAATTGTGGTGGTCATGCTTTCGCAACTGAAGGTTATCTTTTGGGTCCGATTTTGGAAGAATTTAAAACCAAAAAGCAGGAGATGATCGATGAATTATATCAGATTTACAGTAGGGCGATTGAAGAAAAAGGAATTCAGCTATCAAGCATTCCAAAATTAAAAATCAGTGTTCAGGGGGGTATTGGAACTTCAGATGAAAACGAATTCCTGATGAATCACTATCAACTTGATGCCACCGGATGGGGAAGCCCATTTTTATTGGTACCTGAGGCGACAAATGTGGATGCCGAAACACTTGAACTTCTTTCAACGGCTACTCATGATGATTTTTATATCAGCGGTTCATCTCCACTTGGAATACCCTTCAATAATTTCAGAAAAAGCACTGCCGAGAAACAGCGTCTTGAACGCATTGCTAAAGGCAGGCCTGGAAGTCCATGTGTTAAAAAATTCCTATCCTCAAATACCGAATTTACTGAACAGCCAATATGCACCGCATCCAGAGAATATCAGAATCTTAAAATCAAGCAACTGCAAGCAGAAGGTCTGCAAGCGGAAGAATTTCAGGCAAAATTTGAAGAAATCACTGAAAAACTATGTCTTTGTGAAGGACTTGCTACATCGGCATACCTAAAAAATGATATTCTCAAATCCAAAGAAAGTAAAGCTACAGTCATTTGTCCCGGTCCTAATATCGCCTATTTCAGTGGTAAATTTTCATTGGATGAGATGGTGAGCCATATCTATGGTAAGCTCAACTTATTGAATGACCCAAATCGCCCTAATCTCTTTGTTAATGAACTCAATCTTTATGTGGATTACCTCAAAAAAGATATTAGCAAACATATTCAGGAAATGAACGACAAAAAAGCAAAATACATTATAAAATTTAAAGAGCAGTTGGAAAACGGAATTGAATACTATAAACAACTAATTCCAAAAATTACAGACCAGACTGAGGTTTACAGGAAGAAGATGATGAATGAACTCCTGGAAATTGAAGAAAAATTACAGCATTTAAATCCTGTTGTTGAGCAGAGGGTCTAATCGACCACACAATCAGCCGGCTCTAAAATATAGAGCCGGTTTTTTTTTGTAACCCTGATTTTTTTGTTTTAGAAATAAAAAAGACAATAACTCTGTTAAAGATTCAATTCTGAATCAAAAATATAAATTTATAATTTACTGATTTACAGATACTTAATGCTTAATAAATATGATGAAAAACTCATTTAAATATGACCTAAGTCATAGTATAAAGCAATAATTCTCAATAAATTGGATGTAAGAAAACTAAATTAAAAATTATGAGAAAGATTTTATTAATTACATCTATGATTGGCGTTAGCGTGTTACTGAGCTGTAATAGCGGAACAGAGCAAAGTGCCGGCACACAAACGAGTGAAGAAAGTCAGGCTGTCGGGCAGTCAGGCGTTCAGGATGATGTGTCACAAAAAAACGTTGTTCAGGTTGCTATTGCCAGTAAAGACCACACAACTCTGGTTGCAGCTGTACAGGCAGCAAAATTGGTCGATGCATTAAGTAATGCAGGACCCTTTACCGTCTTCGCTCCCACCAATGCAGCATTTGACAAGTTACCTGCTGGAACCGTTGACGGTCTTTTAAAACCGGAAAGCATTGATGACCTGACCAATATCCTGCAATACCATGTTACTGTTGGTGTATTTAAGACAGAGAGCTTAACTGATGGACAGGTAATAGGCCAGGTAAATGGAAATGACGTTACAATTGGTGTAAAGGATGGGAAGGTGACAGTTAATGGAGCTAACATTGTTGCTTCTGTGCCTGCATCGAATGGTATCATCCATGTAATTGATACCGTATTGTTACCGCCAGCTGCTAATTAAGCTGAAGAAAGTATGTTAAAATTGAATAAGGGGAGTACTGAAAAGTAATCCCCTTATTAATATGTTCAAGTCTGTGAAAGTTTATAATTCTTTTTAAGTACTACTTTTTAGGCACTCTGGTTCTGATTTTCTTCGTTATTTTCTGATGTTCAAGCAACTTTTCCTTAATAATATTGGAAATACAAATAGACCTCTCTTTTGCAAGTGCAGCCTTTGAACCTTCAAATAACTGGTCCACAGTTAAAATAAAAAGCTTGTTCCATCGGTCAAAATGAGTTTTATTAAGTGGTTCAATAGCTTGTAAATGTTTGTGTAAATGCACCGGATTACCTTCATAAGATCCTGTAAAAAGGATTACATTTTCCCAAAAATCATACAAGATTGGAATATGCCTTGACCAGTTAACCTTAGCAACATCCTGAAAAATAATGCCGAGTTGTTTATCGGCTAATACTTTTATATAAAAAGCATCAACCATAAGTTCAATATCAGATCTATTTTCAATATCCTTTTTCAAGCTATTTATCAGTAAGAATTTCAGCAAGTTTATTTAATACTTCATCGTCACAGCATTCCTGTATCAGCGGGAATATTTCCCTGTCTTCTTTTCGTACATGACTTTCGAGAGCACGTCCGATAATATCGAGTTGAGAAGAAAGATCCTGATTTAGATCTATGGAATTAAACAGGGAATGTAATTCCTGATGTTCCACCTTCATACATTTGAGTAAACTATCCAGTGTAGTATTAATACCCTGTAGCAAGGGTATCATTTTTTCTTCCTGTTCAAAATGATTCATTAGTTCTTCGCGGTAATGTTTCATCGCATAATCTGCTTTTCCTTTTGCATCAAGTGGCAGTCCCTTGTAAGGTGGCGCGTCAGAACGCAATAATCTGGCAAGTATCAATGTCCCGTGATGCTCTCTAGATAAGGGTATAAGTGCTTCATGTCTTTTCATATCAAAGATCTTTAGAATTAAACTTTACTGTTGAAAACCAAACTGGTATTACAATCCAGGATAGCAACACCAAAAATGAAAATATCAAGCCATTACTTGCTCCAAAAAAATCTTTAAACACCGCACCTGTATAACCCATCATTGCCGAAACATCAAGCTGTAGAAGAATTAGAATACGGCTCAGATCAATTGGGTTTAGTGCACTCAAGCCTATCATTGCATTTTCCATCGGATAATCCGCAAATTGAAAAAGGATAAATAAAACCAGTCCGTCGAACAAGAGGGAAAAGTATAACCACAGCATGATAGCTGCCCCGATTCCTTTGGCCTTATCCCGTGTTTGTACAGTAGCCAGAAATGCGATAGCCGCAAAAATAATACTGAGCAACACCCCTGTTAAGATCATGGTGAATCCAACTAAATTAGCCTGATAAATTAACACCGGAACACCTGCACCAATTAAAAATGCTATTGAAAGTGAAGAGGCTAACCCACTAAACAAACTGAGCCAGATTGTATTTCTTTTCAAAGGCTGACTCACCAGAAGTTCTATGAACTCTGCAGAATTGTACATATAAATAGTAGAAAATATAATGCTAACCAATGGAACAACAATCAGAATAATATTCAATAAACTTAAGAGACCTTTACTGCTGTTATCTTCCAGACTAAATACGCTGAACGATGCCGCAAGTAAAAAAATGGTATAGATAAGCACAATTTTATTGCGAAGGATATCTGTAATTACATATTTAATTATCTTATTCATAGTTGCTGATCATTACTTGTGCGATTGATTTAACCAATCTTTCCTCCCCGGTATCCAACCTTAATTCTTCGATGCTCTTATGAAAAATAAGTTTCCCTTCTTGCATGTACATAATCCGGCTAACCAGGTCATCCAAATCACTCAGGATGTGGGAAGTGATAAGTATCAGTTTTCCTTTATCCCTTTCAGCCAGGATTTTTTCTTTAAAAAGCTCAGATGCTACCGGATCAAGACCAGCAGTTGGTTCATCAAGAATAAGTACTGAGGGATTAAACAAAAAGGCGAGCGCTGCACTTACTTTCTGTATTGTTCCACCCGACAAAGTACCCATGCGCTTGTTCAATAGGTTTTGAACTGAAAAAGCCTTTATCAGATCCTCATCCAGACCTTCAGATTTATCACGAATGTCTTTCATCATTCCAAGAACCTGTCCAATGGTCATATTATCAGGATAACGACCCATTTGTGGCATGTAACCAATTTGATCCCTGTAGTGCCAATGATTGATAATATTTTCTCCCTTGAATGTGATTGAACCACTGTCCGGAACTACCATACCCAAAATTGTTTTGATCAGCGTTGTCTTACCGCAACCATTTGGTCCGATCAGGGCTATACACTCTGCTTTTTCACAGATTGTGGTCACCTCGTCCAGAGCCTTCAATTTGCCAAAGTGTTTGCTGATATTTTTTAACTTAATCATATTTGTTTTATTTCATCTCTGCCCAAAATTTTTATTGGGCAATAAGCCAATTAAAAGGCTCTTTTCATCATTGGAGCGGTATCTTTCAGGTTTTCAGGAGTGAGGCTCGGTATGAGTTTTTCTGTTTTGTCGAGCAGGCTTGTTATAAAACTTCTAAACAAGATCATGGCAGGCGGATATTTTTCGACAATCATTGAGTACATACTTACCGGACGGTAAGGTATATCTCCTATCTTATCTTTATCAAGATCATATCCATCATATTTATCCCAATAATTATTATTAAAGCGATTGAGAACCAATGAGCCATTGGTACCCACATCAAACGTATTCCCTATAAAATTATTCAACTCAAGTACCACATCCACACAACTTGCCTGTATTTTTAAAGCCCATCCATTGTTTTCAAAAACATTTCGTTTCATATAAATCCTGTTGGCACCTTCCATGTAAATTCCACTCGTATTCCTTTTGAAATAATTACCTTCCATAAAACCATCAGAAATTTCTTTGAGCAAAATTCCATGAGCAGCATCTCCCCAGTTCTCTTCAAAATAATTGCTGAACATTTTGATCCGGTTGGAATACATGACTGATACTCCCGAGCCATTGTTTCTGAAAACATTGTTTACATACATATCATCATTGGAGAACATAAAATGCAATCCATAACGAAGATTATTTTTTGATACATTTCGCCAGATCACAGAATTTTTAACAAACTCAAAGTATATTCCATCCCGGTGACCAGATATTTGATTCCCGATTACTTTCAGGCTATCACCCTTCCAGCAATGAATCCCATTTCCACTTTGCTGTTCTTCCAAACCAACCGCAATAAGCCTGTTGTTTTCTATACTGCAGTTTATACCATTTTGGATGTATATTCCGAAAAAAGTATCTTCAAGAACATTATTCTTAATAACAACATCCCTGCTGTCATAAACCTTTAATCCACTCAGGTCTTCAAGACTTGAAATACCACTATGAATTAATTTGAATCCGTCAACCACAACCCCATTTGCTGTTATGGAAATAATCTCATATTTTTTTTCACCATCAAGTACCGGAGAACCAATACCTTTTAAGACAATATTTTTATCTATAATAAGATTCTTTTCTCTGTAATGTCCGGGATCAACAAAAATTGTATCTCCTTCCTGAGCAGATAATATGCCTGATCTTACCGTTTTGTGGCTACGCTTAGCTCCTACATAAATATTTGTTGCTGAAGCACTGCAATATAAAAGGGTTAAAAATATGAAGGCAAAAAACCTCACTTCAGCATCTCCTCCCAGGTAATTCGATTCCCGTAAAATGTTTGAACGGCGTTTTCAAGGCTATCATTATGACTGAAAGCGGCTATATTTCCATTCATCGGACTTTTTAAAGAAGGGCTTTGAAGGAAGAATGCATTTTCAGTATTGATAAGATTATGTGGTTCGTTAAAATCTACAAAGTAAACACCTGCAATTTCCTCATCTTTAACTTTATCCTCATATAAAAATTGTGACAGGCAATGCTGATCATCAAACTTATACTTTTTGCCCTTGTTTGTTACTATTTGGGCTCCAAATCTTGAATCGCTGATCGTCATTTTACAAAAATCACAATTATCCTTCCCAATTCGTATGGGTTCTGGTTCTGTACTACAGGAACTAAAAACCAGAGAAATTAATCCGACAATAATCAGATTTAGAGTGCTTTTAGGGTGCATGCTTTTATTTTTTCGTTTCCACTCAAAAATAACTACACCTAACAAAACTACACCAGCGCCTATAAAGATCCATCCACCCGTATCCGGAATCGAATAGGCCCCAAAATTAAGCAACTGTTTAAATCCGATTAATGGTGGCTGATAAGCCATACCCGGAACAATAATGGCTGCATTTGGATCCAGATTGTGTCCATAATCATATTCCCACCTCCAAAAATCTACCATTGCCAATACTCCAAAGACAATAAATAATCCAAGCAGGAAGTTAATAAGCTTCCTTCTGGCAAGCAGACCAGCCAGAACAAAAAAGGCTGCAAAAAACAATATTATACCCGGAAGTACTTTAAATTCAACAAAATCATCCGCATGAAGAGTCTTCATTCCAATATAATGATTCAAGCCATTTATAATCTCCACATTTCCGGCCAGTTTATTCGCATAAATCAACAAACTTAAGCCTTCGGGATATTGAGGTGCATCCAATTCGATTCTCCAGATAGGAGTAAACAGCACCATAACTAATGAAAGCCCGCATACAACGAGAGCAATGCTGCTAATTTTGGCAATTTTATTATTATTCATAATAAATTGTTAAAAAAAGAGAGATATGAAATAGCTGAAAGCATATCTCATACCTCTCCCTGATGAAATTTATTTTTTGGCAGCAGTACTCTTAGCGACTACCTTATCTTTTTCCGGAATATTAGTACCGGTACTAAAACTAATCGGCACATTACTTCCTGCTGGAGAAACCCTCACATATCCTGACATTTCCTGGTGTAATGCACTACAGAAGTCTGTACAGTATATAGGGTACATACCTGCTTTTAGTGGAATCCATTTTAATGTTGTTGTTTCACCAGGCATTACTAAAAGTTCTGAGTTTAATGCTCCTTTTACAGCAAAACCATGGGGAACATCCCAATCCTGTTCGAGGTTGGTGGTATGGAAATAAACTTCATCGCCTACTCTGATTCCTTCAATATTATCAGGAGTAAGGTGTGAGCGCATTAGTGTCATGTTAATATGCACCTTATTGCCTTCACGGAATACTTTTGCTTCCTTCTCGCCTTTAGCTACGTAAGGGTGTTTATTTTCTTCGATCTTAAAGAATTTAGTCGAATTATTTTTGATCACATCAGCAGCAACCCCTTGAGCATAGTGTGGTTCACCAATGGTAGGAAAGTCCAATAATAATTGCATTTTATCACCGCTTATATCGTACAACTGAGCACTTTGGGAAAGCTCAGGTCCTGTTGGTAAATAACGGTCTTTGGTAATTTTATTATAAGCTACCAGATATTTTCCACTTGGTTTTTTAGAGTCTCCTCCAGGAATCATCAGGTGGCCTACAGAATAGTAAGTCGGAACCCTATCTAAAACTTTAAGATCCTTCACATTCCATTTTACAACCTCACTTGACACAAACATGGATGTGTAAGCATTTCCTTTATCATCAAATTCAGTATGCAATGGACCTAAACCTGGTTTTTTAACTTCTCCGTACAAAGCAGCTTCGTACTTGATGACCGGAATTCCTTCATATTCACCATCAAATGCCTTATCTGCAATGGCCTTCTGAATTTTATCAAAGCTAAATACTGGAATCAATGCAGCCAGTTTACCGCTACCAACTATGTATTCACCTGTTGGATCAACATCGCAACCATGCGGAGATTTAGGGCATGGAATCATATAAACTAATCCAGGGTAATCTTTGACATCCAGAACGGTTACCTGATTCTTGATTGTTGAAGTTGCAGTATGAGTGCTTTCATCAAAACGATTGCTTGCATACTTAACAGCCTGCTTACGGCCCTTACCTTCTTTTATCAATTTTTCAGCCATCTTCCAGTTCACTGCCATGATAAAATCCTTATCACGTTTGGATGCATTCACTTCTAATAAGGTATTAGCCTGCTCAGTATTATAAGTACTAAAGAAGAACCATCCATTGGATTTTCCTTTTCCGGCATGACTCAGGTCAAAATTAACACCAGGTCCCTGCAACTGGAATGCAACATCCATGTTTCCACTAGTTTTGTCTACACTAATAAAGCTGATCGTACCTTTAAAATTCTCTTTATAAGTATTGATTGGAACATCACCATTTTTATCATCCGGTGGAATACTAAATCTGGTTCCTGCAACAATATATTCTGAGTTCTCAGTAATAAAAGGTGAAGAGTGGTTACCTCCACTATTTGGAAGCTCAAGAATCTCAGCAGTACGGAATGTTTTCAGATCAATTCTGGCAACACGAGGAGTATTGTTTCCATTCGCAAATGCCCAGCGACCATCAATCTCGCCATTGGTCTGAGACATGGATACGTGGTGAAGATCATCCCATGGAACATTACCATGTGAGGTGTTTAACATCGGCTTGGTTTCTTCTGAATAGCCCCAGCCTTTCTCAGGATCTACTGAAAAAACAGGAATTACACGAAGCAATCTGCCACTCGGTAGTCCATAAACCGAAAGTTGTCCGCTAAACCCGCCGGATACGAAGTTATAATATTCATCATATTTACCCGGTGCAACATACACTTTGGCAGCAGCATCTCCGCTAACGACGGAGCCCGCATTTTTTGGCTTACAAGCATTCATGCTTGCTAATAATGCAAGGGCAGCCATCCCCTGTACATATCTGGAATTTATCTTCATTTTTTTTTGATATAATAATTGATAATTTTGGTTTAATTCTCTTTTTTATGTTTTAGAAAGAACAGAGCACTACACTTAAGCACTATTTTAAATGCCATTATTCCTTTTCAGGATGTGTGCAAAGCTGATCAAGCCTGAAATAATTCTATTTTACTCCATCATTCTGACGCATGAATTCAAGCAGGTTTCTTGCATCTTCATCTGAAAGATTTTGATTTGGCATACGTACCAAACAAAGTTCAAGTTGTGCCTGTACCTCTGGATCTTTATTGATCATTACATCCGTGTTGGTAATGAAATTCATGATCCATTCCGGCTTACGGCGCGTTGTTACTCCAGCCCAGCCCGGTCCAACCAACCTCTCATCAGTCATTTTATGGCAACTGCTACACTTCACCTGTGAAACCTGATTACCCAATTCGGCTTTTGCGACATCAATTGTGGGAGACAATTCTACGCTGGTAAATTTACCTTCACCTCTGTGCGGATCATAGGAAGGGTTGCCATCATCTGAATCTGTGCTGGCGGCAGCAGAGTCCGTTGTAGCTTCAGTGGTTTTCTCCGAATCACTACTACCACCGCATGAGGCTGCAGCAACAATAATCAGAGTAATAATGCTTAGTGAAAGAAGTTTTTTCATGTTAAGGAATTTAATTTTTTAATTATTTGCTTGTACAATTTTACCTAAGTGGCGAAGATCTTCTTATGCGTTCAATCATAAATGATAAATATCATATATTTGAATAAGCATGGTCACAAACCATGCCACACCCAAACTTTAATTTTGTTTATCACTTGTTACATCAAACAGAATGATTGATATAAATTTATTACTGGCATGGGGGGCTACTTATAAAAAAATAAGTTCAGGCGAAACCATCTTCCAGGAAGGGCAAACTTGTACCTACTATTTTCAATTGATAAGTGGAAATGTGAGATGGATTAATATTGATGCTGAAGGCAGGGAATGTATCCACAGCATTATTGAACCTGGTGAATCCTTTGGTGAATTCCCACTCTTTGACGATGGACCTTATTCTGCATCGGCAATTGCTGAATCTGACTGTGTTCTGGTCAGGCTTTTTAAACCAACATTTATTGAGTTACTGAAAGAAAACACAAATTTACTTTTTGATTTTGCCAGATTGTTAACCAAGAGATTAAGATTCAGATATTCTGTTATTCAATCATTCGCGGCTCATAACCCTGAAGTCAGAATAATTAATCTGATCAATCATTTAAAAACAGAAAACAAGAACTTCTGCAAGGAATCCAATCAATTAAAATTAACAAGACAGCAGATAGCTCATATGACTGGCTTGCGGGTAGAAACTGTTATCCGAACTATGCGTTTGATGCATGAAAAAGGAGAACTGCTAATCAGTAAGGGCAAAGTGTATTGTAAGGATATGATTAAGGTCATAACAAGATAATTAATTCCGGTCTATTTTTGCATAAATGATGAATAGCTTTCTTTCTAAATGGCTTAGTATTTCTATACTAAATTTATTACTTGTTGCAACTCTCGGCTTAGTTCTGCGCTATAAAATTGCTTATTCACTTCCTTTTCTTGATCAGAAATATGTAATGCACAGTCATTCACATTTTGCATTCTCAGGCTGGATCACCCAAACACTTATGGTTTTAATGATTTATTATCTGAGCACAAAACTTGGACAAGAAATAATCAATAGATATCACTGGTTGTTATATGCCAATCTAATCAGTTCTTACGGTATGCTGGTTGCGTTTATTCTGCAGGGTTACGGCTTGTATTCCATCAGTTTTTCAACACTAAGTATTTTTGTTTCTTTCGCCTTCACCCTTTACTTTTGGCGGGATCTAAACAAAATAAAGTTAAAATCGGTTGGTATACTATGGTTTAAAGCAGCATTGATTTTCGGAGTCATTTCATCAATAGGAACATTTAATCTGGCCTATATGATGAGTAACAAAATTGTTGATCAAAACTGGTATCTGGCATCCGTTTATTTCTTTCTGCATTTTCAGTACAATGGCTGGTTTCTATTCGCCGGCATGGGCCTACTCAATGATAAATTAGAAATTATCATCGGGGAAGGTAAGAAATTGCATAGGGTATTTCTACTTTTCTTTTTTGCCTGTGTCCCTGCTTATTTCCTATCGGTTCTATGGACAGAATTTATAGCAAACATTTACTACCTGCTCATTTTCCCGGTAGTTGCACAGTTAGCCGGTTGGTGGATATTGCTAAAGGTTTACAACAAAAACGGAAGTTTGATCAGCCAGAAGATCACAAAATATGGCAAGATTCTTTTTATGCTTTCGGCATTAGCATTTACAATAAAATTGATATTGCAAACAGGCTCAATACACCCTGAGCTAAGCCATATTTCATATGGATTCAGACCTATCATTATCGGATATTTACACCTGGTACTCTTAGGCGTAACAAGCATATTTATTTTAGGGTATATTGTTTCATTTGAACTGATCAGCATTAACAAACAATTGATAGCAGGTACATTTATTTTTGTATCCGGTGTTGTCATCAACGAATTACTACTGCTGGTCCAGGGTGTTGCTGCCTTTAGTTATACCAGCATACCATATATCAATGAAATGCTGCTTCTGACAGCTGCCATTCTCTTCACAGGTATTCTGATCATGTTGCTTAGTCGTTTAAAGGATCTCAGCAATTAAATAATGCTGAAACCTGATTAAACATCCTTAGCCACAAAACAACAACCTGCTTCCGGTTATTTTTCGTTCAGAAATTCTTTTTCAGAATGTAGAAAGAGCGATTTAAAAGAAAAGTATATTAATCGTCATGTGGTGTATTATCCATGATCTTAAATATATGCAACACGTAGGGAAACAATGCATCCATACTTTCTTGTGCTCCTCTTGTAGAACCGGGTAATGCCAGTATAAGCGTATTTCCTTTTAACCCGGCAACACTTCGCGACAACATGGAATATGGCATTTGTTCTTGTCCATAATTTCTTGCTGCCTCGCTAATCCCAGGAATTTCGCGGTCGAGCATGGGTCGGATGGCTTCTGGTGTTACGTCCCTTGCTGATAAGCCTGTGCCGCCGGTAAGTATAATCAGATCTATTTTATTATCATAAAGCGACTGCACGTTTTTCTGTATAATTTCTATCTCATCGGGAATGATGATGTAGTTTTGAACGGGGATTTGTAATCCTTCAAGTTTATTGATTATGGCTTTGCCGGCCCTGTCTTCTTTCTTTTGGGCTGAAATACTATCTGAACAAACAATCACGGCAGCCTTAAGGATACGGCCTAATTTATCTGAGAATTGCGACTTACCTCCTTTTTTCCGGATGAGTTTAATACCGGTAATTTCAATTTCTTTATCTATCGGTTTCAGCATATCATATATGGTTAGGGCCACCACTGAAGCTCCATGCATAGCCTCCACCTCCACACCAGTTCTGTATATGGTGTGAACTTCGGTTTCAATAATAATTTCCAGTCCTTCGATAGTATGCCTCACGGCCGCAAACTCCACAGGAAGGGGATGACAATCGGGAATCACATCGCTTGTGCGTTTAATTCCAAAAAGACCGGCAATTCGGCTCGCTTCGATCACATCACCCTTGGGTACAGTTTTATTTCTAACTGCATCGATTGTTTCCTGCTTACTTACTCGTACAATTGCCTGTGCAATAGCAGAACGGAATGTTTTAATTTTATTAGTTATGTCAATCATACTCTTTAGATTTCTTTGCGACCATCGAATATATCATTTGTTAAGTGCATTCTCAAAATCGTGTTGAGTATTGATATTCTGAAACAGATTTTCAGAAAATAGTTCGATATTATCCATACTTAATTTCTGCAACTTGAAATAAGTGATCATATCATTCAATTTGATTATATTTTGCAGAACAAGCTCATGCCATTTTGTTAAACAATCTTTGGAGTAAATGCCACACAAAGGTTCTATCTTGTGATGATACACAGGTAGCGTTATCTGTGACTGAATAGAACTTTGAATAATGAACTCAATAGCAGCTGTTGTTACAAATGGCATATCACAACTTACTATAAAGTTACGACTGGCATCCGTATGCTTCAGTGCGGTATAAATACCTCCTGCGGGACCGATACTTTTGATAGAATCCTCAATAACATCTAAGCCAAAATCCTTATATGCCGGATTGTTGGCAACCAGCACCAAACTTTTAACCGCAGGTTGTAATTGTTCAATAATATATTGAATAAGCGGCTTACCTTTAAATAGCATTAAGCCTTTATCCATTCCCATTCGAGAGCTTTTGCCACCTGCAAGGATATAACCGTGTATGCTACTTTTTTTATCTTGAAGTATTGTCATTTATTGTTTTTCGGCAATGCGTTTCAGCATATTTTTGAAAATAAAAAAATGGAATGGAAGCATAAGATACCAATAATTCCGTCCCAATATCCCCCTCGGACGGAAAGTGGCAGTTTGTTTTAAGATACAGCGGTTTTCATTTTGGACAACTGAAAATTCAAGCCAGGCTTCCCCCGGCAACTTCATCTCAGCGAATAAGAGCAGACGACAATTTTTTCGATCTGCCAAAAGCACCCTCCAGAAATCAAGTGCATCACCGGGCTGAATATCTATTTTACTTCTTCTTCCTCTCCCTATACCGACACCACCTAAAATTTTATCAAGCAGCCCACGGATTCTCCATAAATGGTCGGCATAATACCAACCCTGCTCGCCACCAATACCAAAAAACCGATCAGTAACTGCTTCTACATCACCCTTATCGATTTCAATCCACCGACGATCTTTATAACAGCCATTGACCGGTACTTCAATATATTGGTTAATATCTAACCTGCTCAGACTGCTTGAGGCTGCGTCAGTCCAGCTCGAGATCACCATATTCTGTTCAATTCGCGCAAATGCCATTTTAATAGCTTCGCGGTAAGTAATCAGTTCCTGTGGAATAATGTCGCGTATGGAGCATTCTTTACAAACCACGTCATTTTTCATACTTTGTACCAATTGCTTTGCGATACAGATATTAGCGGAAGTCGCCATATGCAACCAGTAGGAAGAAAGCATGGGAAAAGAGATGGGTAATGAAATGATATATCGTTTATAATTACGTTCGGCAGAAAATTCCAGCAGCATCTTTTTATAAGTTAATACATCAGGGCCTCCAATTTCGAAGGTTTTGAAAAAAGTTTTTTCGTTCAACAGACTCCCATGCAGATAGTTGATTACATTTCGAATGGCGATCGGCTGACAGCGGGAATTCAGCCA
>CAYHGN010000029.1:0-32054 GCA_964356005.1 uncultured Sphingobacterium sp. | reverse complement strand
CATTTTACTGGTCAGCATCAGTGGAATCACTGGTCAAGATGCTCCGGAATACGCACATGCACATTCTCCCGCTCCTGCGGGTGGATTTTTATAGGATACAGCCTTGAAAATTTCATTCAGGCTTTTTTGTTCTCCTCTTTGATTCAGAAAAGTATAGTGATTGAATAATTCATTTTGCAGGTTGTTGGAATGAATTTTTCGGATTTTTTTGAGATTGGTAATCTTTTCTTTTTGACCATCTTCCTTCAGGGCTTCGGCCTTTCTGATTTCTTTATTCATTCGGTTTAGTGTCGCCATTCCATCGTTAAGTAAGCTGTCCTGATGAAGGCTATCGAAAACCGAGGTACAAATTTAGAATGATGATTACCTACGGCCAGTTTACCCGAAAATGCGGCAAGGTATCCCAGTTCATTTTCTGAAGTTTGAACGACTAAAACACCGAACATCTTTCCAATTATTGTACCAACCTGTCCCGGCTTGATGCCAAAGTTATGTTGCCAATCTCTTTGTGTACTAAGATATGTCTGTAATTGAATTGCAGCAAGGAGGCATAGTGGATTAGGTATATTTTCACGCAGGAAAGTGAACTGCTTTGGGATTTCCAGGGAACTGCTAAGGGGTGTGAAAAATGGATCCTGAGAATCAGTTTTAGGAGACAATTTTGATGGTTTTATTATTCCGGCGCACAATTATATTATGACTAATTCGCTAAATAAATCTGAATACTGAAATAGATTTCTGCATAATCATTTATTCATTTCATTCACCTTGCCGGCTAATTGCTCAAAAGACAAGCGGTCATTGTTATTCTTTCCTACATAACGATAGACTTCCGTACCATCTGGCCCGAAAAGGATAGTGGCCGGGTAATGTACCATTTGATTATGAAATTTATAGCCGTCAGGAATTTTTAATTGTTTAGCCAGTTGAGCATCAGGATCCCGGTAAATCGGAAATTTTTTTAAATCTTCAGCGGCAAGTTTTCCAGACCAGGATCTGATTTCAAATTCAGTATCAGGCTTTATGAAAACCTGTACAACATTTTTCAGGGTGCCAGCTTTTTTAAAATAATCCTGAGTATGCTTGATACAATACGGGCATTCTGTTTTAAGGAGGAAATGTAAAGCAACAAATTTCCCTTTTTCTTTGCTTAGCTCAAACTCGCGGTTATCTGTTGCTGAATTAAGTTTAATGTTTGCCACTGACTGAGCCTGCAATTTTACACTTACAACAGAAATTAAAAGGAGAATAGTTACAATGCTGTATTTCATTTTCATAAAACATTTTTTTCTGGAAAATTTATGATTGACAATCCTTTTTCATATCTGCCAACTCACATTGTTTTAATTAATTTCCTCCCAATATGATTGGAGCATTTTTGCCGCTTCCCATTATAATTACTTTGGTATTTGGAGAAAGCGCAATCTCTTTTTGAGCTTTAATTGTTTCATATTGGAGTTGTTTATCACTTAAGCCGGTAGACAAAATCCGTTGATAATCTGCTATACCCTGAGCTTCAACACGTTTTCGTTCTGCTTCCTGTCTTTCTTTCTGGAGTACGAATGTCATTTTCTGTGCATCCTGTTCTGCATTGATTTTTGACTCGATGGTTGTTTTTACAGATGCGGGTAAAGTTATATTTCTGACCAGCAATTGCTCCAATTCAAGTCCACGTTTTATAAAACTTTTATTGATTGTATTAAATATTTTATTTTGGAATTCATCGCGTTTACTTGAATAAAGTGCAACTGCATCATAAGAAACTGCATTATCTCTGATGGCTGTGCGCGCAATTGGTCTAACGATTTTATCCAGGTAGTCTGTCCCAATCGTACGGAGAATTTCAGGAGCAGATGATGGTTTAACTTTAAAAAGTACAGAGAGGTCGATGACCACTTCAAGACCATCTGCCGAAAGTACTCTTATTGCATCATCGCCAGCTTTTGCGCCTTCATCATTAACGCCTGACATGGTATAATTTTGGGTCTTAACGTCAAAGGTCGTCACCTCCATTACGGGGTTAATAATATTTAAACCACTATACAAGACATCATCATTTACTTTCCCGAAAAGTGTTTTAACTCCAACTTCACCAGATTCGACTACTTTAAACATTAAAAAAGATGCACCGATAATTACCAGTATGATTGCTCCAATGCGAGTAATAGTGCTAAATCTTGCAGCAGGGCCATCTTGCGATGCCATAAAAAAACTGGCAACAATCGCGAATATTCCAATGATAATTAGAAACATGATTAAGGGTTTAGGTTATCACTAAATTAAGCTAAATGATTAGCTAATTGAAATATTAATATCATATGAGCTATTGGGCCTGAGAAAATTACTTAGCTAAGACAAATATGTAAAACTCAATAATCACGATTGGACAAAGTCATTGTACAATTAAAATGTACTTCAAAATCAATAAAATTTCTGAAGATGAAAATTATTCTGATTTTAAAGCGGCATAGAACAGATAACTGTTAAGTATAAAATATGAAAGAGCTGGTAATGATCGCCAAAAGCCATCCCTTATCTTCAGTCTGACACCGAAACCAAATAACATTAAGATAGATAATCCTGCAGATGAAAGTAATAAAATTGGATGGAGCCGTAGTCCCACAATTAATCCAATTCCTCCCAGAATTTGTAAAATACTGGTTAATAAGGCGAATCTTTCAAGTCCATATCGTTTGAATTCTTCCTTCATATGGCTGGAAGTGTAAAAGCTTAAGCCATAAAACAAAAAGGAGATTGCAGAGAACCAGGTAAGAATTAAATTTATTAAACTCATAAAGAGATCATCCCGGCATGAACTGCAGCAATAAATAGAGCCATCAGAAGAAGTATAAGTGAAGGGATATGTTTCGAAATGGGGTTTTTAACTTTGAAATGAGCAAGTTGTGCACAAATCATTAAAAAAGCCATCGCCAGAGCTGAATAAAGTACCAGATCAGGGTACCATATTCCGGTAATTAATAAGGTTGCCAATGCTATTTTAGATGCCCCAACGAGGTTTCTGATCAGATCAGGCAGACCATATTGTTTAAATTCAAGAACAATGTTGTCGAATCTGAAGATCCAGACATAAGCTACAGATAAAGCAAGCACCAGCTGTGCAATAATTACTAAATTTTCCATGATTATTTTTTTTAAAGTTTTGAGGTCGTTTTGCTTTCTTGTTTTGACCTTGTCGGCCAGAAGATAAAGTTTAATTGAATCCCTAATATAATTTAATTAATACAGGTGAAAGAAAATATAGAATTCGAATAATCGAATCCAGCATATTACTAATAATTAATTATCATTTCTGCGATATCAATAGTTATGATTTACCAGGCTTGAATCAAAATTAGTTATTTGTAATTTATAGGAGATCTGATTTAATAAGACTTTTTTTGCCGATTATTCATACACATTTTAATAAGTGTTTATTTCGTTTGTTGCAGTAAAATTTTGTCCCATAAAAAAGATGGAGCCGACTGCCAAAACTCCATCTGATTTTTTATTGTTGGATGTCCTTTAAACTTCCAAATTATTAACTCAATTACATACTCGGTTTTACCGGCATGGAGCTTACAACCATGTCACGAATACATTGATATTTGCCTTCACGCTTTTCGAAAACTGAAATAAAGTGCCCCTTATCCACTTCTTTACCCGTTGAATCAGTTGTTGCCCATGTACCAACTTCAACAGCCCCGTTCCCAGCTGCAAAAACGTCAACAACTGTGTAGGCATTCGACTGTCCGGTAGTTTCTTTAGCAATACGCGCCACAATTCTTTCCTTGATTGCTGCTTTTCCAACGCTTGGCTCTTCATTCGGATTATAACTTATTGCATCATCGCTGTAATAGGCCACAATGGCATCTGCATCCTTGGCTTTATCTCCTGCGGCGTAGGCATCTTCTAATTTCTGAATTTCAGCTTTCACTGAATCCATATTTAAAGCTTCTTCCGGAGCTTTGGTGGTGTTTGTGCAGGAAGCCATAAAGAAGGCTCCAATCGCAAAAAATGCAATTAATTGTGTTTTCATTTTCATAATATTTTCGTTTAGGTTAAAAAATATGATAGAAGGTAAGAATAAAATTATTGATAATCAGATAATTACAATTATTGATAATTTTTATGAGCTTAAAGCTTTATCAGAATGCAATGGTCATATTAGAGGTAAGCGAATAGTTTTTATTTGAATTATTACTAAACTCTCTCTCAGCGGCAAAGTATGCCTTAGCTTCAATCCTGAACTGAAACTTTTTGCTTATTTGATAGTCGAAATTTCCTGAAATACCTGATACCCTTAAACCATTAAGGTTATTTGTTGGGATGATGATGCGGTTTTTATCATTGTAGTATTCTCCCCTCATAGCCAGTTTGATTTGTTCGCTGACTGAATACCTCATAATCAATACAGGTGAATACCAGATTCCATAATCAGAAGTGTTATACTTATCATTTCCAATATCAAAACCAGCAATCATTCCGAGTTTTTTGCTCATATCATATTGCAGGTATAGATTGTGAAAGGTTCGCAATGCATTAAAATTATTTTGAACGTCTGTCCCGGTGAAGTTGCTGTAGTTCAGAAGTAATTTTTCGGAAGGTTTATAATTTACCTGAATCCCAAAGGAGGGCTTTTGAATTAAATTTAGCCTTTTAATTCTTTGCCATCCGTTTAAAACCAAAAATGCCAGATTGAGATTTCCTTTTTTTGTTGAATAACCAAATCTGATTCCTGTTTCGTAATAGGGAGAATTTTCAGCCAGAATACTTCTCGTTAAAGTCCAGCAACTGGCACTGATTGCACTTTCAAATCCAATATGGGATGGTAGGACACCAGCATCTAACCATAAATTATTATCCTTTGATAATTTAATCCCAATATTAGCTTCATAAAGATGTCTTGCCCAAGCCGGCTCTGCACTAAGATTGTATCTTGAATAATTTCCTGCCATTAAGCCCAAATTTGCCCTTAGATTTGTGGCCGAATAATTCGTTTTTAGCAGAATGAGGTTTGCATTGATCTCATTATGCCTTTTGTGATTATATATAAAATCCGGTTTTTCATTATTTGCAGGTTTCGCAAAGTCATAGCTATAATATAATTCAGCATAAACATTAAAAGTCAGATTTTTCAGCGAGTCATTCTGTGCAAATATGATATTAGACCATAGGGTAAGAATAACCAATAAGATTATTTTCAATTGGTTTGGTTTTTTTCTGGATTGATGTCTTAACAAATTCATTCTGATTAAATTAAACAATTTGCCGGATAAACTAACCCTTACGTTTGGAATCGTCTATATTTCTTTTTAATGAGATTTTGTTAGTGGGTTGATAAATCAGCGGCACCTGCTCAACCGCAACATCACTTTTATCTAAACCAAATGCTTTTTCATCACTTTGACCCAGGCGTTTTAGTATAAAATAGGAGTTTAGAAGTACTCCTTCTTTTAATGCAAATTCGTTTTCTACAGAAAGAAATTTTTCTATGACTACAAATTTGAAATCAGGTTCATTATTGTATCTACTTGAACCATCCGGTCTGACATGCAACTTCAGTTCTTTACTTTCAACTAAATCCTGCACTACATTTTTAAAAAAAAGTTCAGTTCTCAACTGAACCCTGAAGCCCACGTTTATGTTAATTCGTATGAGTTTATCGTTTATAAGTTCTGAAGCATCATAGGTAAGCGTATAAGGATGCTCTGTTCGATTTATATGTAGAAACCAATACACGTCTGCACGTTTAGGTTTTTTTGCAAATATAGACCTGATAATTTTCTCTTCGATTTCATGCCTGTTATTTGCTTTGGTCAAATAAATTAAATGAGTTGAAAATTTAGATATTGCATCATCTTCACTCAATTCTTTAATAAGTGGGGCGTGTTCGCCAAGGTCAGTAAATTTCGTAAACCGGTTGTTTATTTTTCTTGCATAATACCAAACATACATTACAGAAAAAATAAATAGTTCGAAAAACAGGAACATCCAGCGCTCTTTAATTTTAGCCACATTTGCTATAAAAAATGATGTTTCAACTGTTGTGAACAAGATAAGTAAGCCAATTACCAAAAATCGGTTCCATTTTAGTTTATAAAAAAGGAAATAGCTTAATAGCAGGGTAGTCATCATCATGGTAATGGTTATTGAAAAGCCATAGGCCGCTTCCATGTGTCCCGATTCTTTGAAATAAAGAATCATTAGAATACAACCAAACCAAAGGATTAAATTGACGCTCGGAATATAAATCTGGCCTTTGGTTTCAGTAGGTTGCTTTACTTTTACTCTTGGCCAAAAATTTAAGTTTATTGCCTCGCTAATCAGTGTAAAACTCCCACTAATTAATGCCTGAGAAGCAATAATAGTAGCGGAAGTCGCGATAAGAATACTTGGCAATAGAAACCCATCGGGTATAAGTTCAAAAAATGGATTTCTGCCATTCAGTGTAAATTGCCCCTGATGCATCAACCATGCAGCCTGTCCAAGATAATTTGCTAATAGACTTGTTTTAACAAAAATCCAGGTAATCCGGATATTTTTGATGCCGCAATGGCCTAAGTCTGAGTATAATGCCTCAGCTCCCGTTGTACATAAAAAAACTGCACCCAATAACCAAAACCCGTTGGGATATATCACAAGCAATTCATAAGCGTAATATGGATTTAATGCTTTTAGAACATCTGGAAAATGTACAATTTGTCTTATCCCAACAATCAACAGCATGGTGAACCAAATAGTCATTATTGGTCCAAAAAATTTACCAATTGCCTGGGTGCCAAATCGCTGAAAGAAAAATAAAATAGAAAGTATCCCAACCACTATTCCAATACTCAAAGTATTTCCTGGAACAATTAGGTCCTCTAATCCCCTAACCATACCCAGGCCTTCAATAGCCGATGCAACAGATATTGGTGGAGTAATAATTCCATCTGCAAGTAAAGTTGTAGCTCCTAAAATGGTTGGGATAACTAATTTTTTTCCATATCGTCTCACTAAGGCGTACAAAGAAAAAATACCACCTTCTCCCTCATTGTCTGCTTTAAGGGTTAACCAGATATATTTGATACTGGTTTGAAAAACCAGAGTCCAGAAGATACAGGAAACTCCTCCAAAAACTAAGATGGGTTCGATGGGTCTTTCGCCAATAATTGCCCTTAAAGCATAGAGTGGGCTTGTTCCGATGTCGCCAAAAATAATGCCTAAGGCTACTAAAAGGGATGCGGCAGTTACTTTACTTTTAATATCATTTTTCAACTTTTCCATATGTCTGATTTTGACTACGCAAAGTTGGTTCTCAGATCATATGTAAATTATAAAGGATTATTATGCTTGCATAAAGAAAAAATAAAGCACCAAAAATTATTTTATGAAAATCGATAACCAACTCCATTTTCAGTTATAATTCTTTTAGGCTGATTTGTGGTTTCCTCAATTTTTTTTCGAAGTGTTCCGACAAAAACTCTCAGATATTGGGTATCAGTTTGGAAACCAACTCCCCATATCTCTTTTAAAATAAATTGATGGGTTAAAACACGACCTTGATTTTTAGCAAAAATTACCATCAGATTAAATTCTGTTGAAGTAAGTTTTACTAATTCATTGTTTTTGCTGACCGTTCTTGCTGCAAGATCGATCCGGAGATCTCCTGATTCAATAATGCAGCTATTTTTTTGAGTTTGATACAAACGAATAGCTGAACGGATCCTTGCCAGCAATTCAGCAGTACGGAAAGGCTTGCAAAGATAATCGGTTGCTCCATTATCCAATGCTGATACTATATCATCCTCACTATTCTGTACAGAAAGAATAATGATGGCTTTATTATACCAGGTTCTCAGTTCTTTTAATATTTCATGGCCACTTTTATCAGGTAATCCAATATCCAATAATATTAATTCAGGTGGATGATTAGCGGCCATAATGATTCCTGCTTTTCCTGTTTCAGCTTGCCATACTTTAAAATCATGGCTTTCAAGAGTAATCTCAAGCAACTTCCGAATTTGCGGTTCATCATCTATGATTAGGATTTCAGCTTTATTCATGCTTCAAATTACCTATAAATGAGGTTTCTGCCATAATTTCTATAGTAAAAATGGCTCCCCCTTTTGGATCATTCTCCAGGAGAACTTTGCCGTTCATTGCTTCAGTAAAACCCCTGACTATGGACAAGCCAAGTCCGCTGCCTCCTGTTTTAGTGTTAGTTAAACGATAAAATTTTTCAAATACCAGAGCTACTTCATCATTAGGGAATCCATTTCCATTGTCGCTAATACGGATGATACAGTTGCCTTCCATATGATGTGCAGAAATCGTGATTATGGAATGTTCAGGGGTATATTGTAAACAATTGTGAATGATGTTGTGTAATATCTGGTCCAATAAACCAGCATCTAATTTAAATAACGGCAATCCCTCATCAATCCTAAATTCAATCTTATGGCCGGTAGAATTGGGTAGTTTATCAATTTGTGAGCAGATAAGTTCATTGATATCACACCAGTCATTTTTGGGTTTAAGTATACCGCTTTCTAGTCTGCTCATACTTAAGAGATTTTCAACCTGCCTGTTTAAGCGAATACTTGCTTTATCAATCTCATTCAGCAATTCTGTTTGATGGGTTACCGTTAGTTTGTCATTATGTTCAATTAAGGTATCTACAGCACCAATAATTGTTGAAATAGGTGTTCTTAATTCGTGCGAAAGTGAGTTTAGTAAGGTATTATAGAGTTTAATAGTTTTTTCCCTTTCTTCTTTGTCTCTGGCTTTTGTTTCAGCTTCCCGGATCTTGAAAGTTAGAACAGTATGAACCAGAGCAATCAGAAAGTAAAGCAAGAACATTAAAATATCTTCTGCATTATCGATATGAAAGGTGAATATCGGAGGGATAAAGAAAAAATTCCAGATAAGTGCACTCAATAATGCAGCAAGTAAAACAGGAAAAATTTCAAATAACATGGCAATAAAAGAAACAACCATGAGAAGAATTAGTGCAACGGTCTTATATCCCAGGTAATTATCAGTAAGAAAGCATAGTGCAGAAACCAATACCACAAAAGCAATACTTAAAAAGTACTGCGTCATCATAGGTAGTTGTCTGGTTTTCAGGAGTCTCAAGTTATCTGATTGACTAACAAATGTAGACATTCAGATATATAGATTTTATAAAGAAATGTTCTTTGTCAGTCCATTGAAATACATATTGCGGCTATGTATTTTTTATTGTTTGTTATTTTATAGATTTTTCTTAAACTTATTTTCTTAATACTTTTTTAAAGCTCGTCCGGCATATATCCAATTCTTTTTCTGGATTCAGGTTTTTCTTTTCTATAAACCAATTCGTCCAGATAATTAAAGACCAGTGCAATATCCTTGCCCTGATTTCTTAGCTTATTTTTGATTTCTTCAATTTCCAGTTTTAATTCATGATTCTCAGCAATTACCCGACGCAATCGTGTAAAAATTCTTACCAGCTGAATATTTACCTGAATTGCGATTGGATTATTAAGTACACTTGATAACATCAGTACTCCATGTTCTGTGAATACATTTGGTAAATATTGTCGCCCACCTCTACCTGGCTTTGAGATCACACATTGTGATTTCAAAGTACTCCATTCTATTTCATTTAGCTGCATCATAAAGTCAGGTGGGAATCGATCTGGATTTCTTTTGACTTGTTCATTAAGCCGTTTGGTATCAACTCCATAAAGCTCAGCCAGGTCACTGTCGAGCATGACTTTTTGCCCTCTGATATCGTAAATTTTATTTACAATAATAGCATCAGAGATTTCTGATAGTGTTATTTTTTCCGACATAGATATCTGCCTGAATTAAAAGTATACTTTAATTCAAATAGAATTAAATGCAATGAGTTAACGGTAAGGTTTATGGTATTATTGGTGGGTGGAAAGGTTAACTATTTATTTGAGGTCGCATTATGCGACCTCAAATAAATAGTTAATTCCAGCAATGAATTGATTAAAATCTGAGGTTGATCACTTATTTTACCCAGATCCCATTGATCATCACTTTCTCGATATTCCTCATTACTTTGATATCCTCCAATGGATTACCTCTAACTAGTATCAGATCGGCGAGCTTTCCTTTCTCAATGCTACCTAATTCCTTTTCAATCCTGAAAAAGCGGGCATTTTCCATCGTGGCGGCATGGATAACCGCTGCGTTTGACATACCGCTTTCAACGAAAAGTTCCATCTCACGTTGATAAGCCCAACCTTTTTTTGCATATGGGACCATACCATGTGAACCAACGACAATTTTTGCTCCCCCTTTCTGAAGTTTTGCCGTAAGTTTCATCATTTGGTCGAATCCTTTCAGCTTAATGCTATCAACAGTTCCCGATCCGGGCTGATATTCAAAAATTGCAAGTGTCGGACTAACAAATGTGCCTTTTCTGACGAGAAAGCGGGTTAGACTATCCGCTGCAGGAGAGTTCAAATCAAGTCCGGCCCAGGATACATAACGCCCCTGTTTCCTGTAATTATTATCGGCCAGCATTGCCTGACGATATTTTTCTGCTTCCCTTTTCGGTGTAAGGGATAATCCGAAAGAGGTAATGTGCTCAATTCCGTCCAGTCCGGATTCAATGGCATGTTTTGCTTCGGTAATTTCCAGGTGTCCGGTTACCGGGATACCGCGCTTATGTGCTGCTTCTGTGATCGCTTTGATCATTCCCGGTGGCGTTCTGAAATAGATTTTGATAACTGTGGAACCCTGGTCTGCAACTTCATTGACTTGTCTGACTGCTTCTGCTTCATCACGAACAACATAAGCATCATTAGGATAGGCAGGAGGTGAACCATCAAGATGTGGACCACTTAAAAAGAGTCGAGGATTTTTTTTACCAGATTTCCGAACCTGATCATACATTTCAATCCATAGACCGGGATCACGAAGTGAAGTAATACCATTTTGAAGAAACATTGATGGAAGCTCATCAGATCCATCGATGTGAAAATGGGAATCAATAAGGCCAGGCAAAAGTGACATCCCCTTACCCTGAATAATTTCAGCACCCTGTGGAATCTGCATACTTTTTGACGGTCCGGCAGCCATAATTTTATCTCCTTTAATTAGTACTGAAGCATTCGGAATTGCTTGTCCACCATTCCCGTCAATCAGATTGACACCCACAATGGCTATAGTCCCTGTTCCACGGGGCAATTCGCGATCATTAAGCGGTTTTATTGACTTTTGTATTGGTTTTTGGGCGAAAAGAGCGGTTACCAGAAAAACAAATACTAATAGCAGGATGAGCAAACGTTTCATAATTGATCAATTTTGGGTTTTATATTTCGGAAAAATAGAGATAATATCAGGCATATTTATGTTTTTTTGCATAGGATTTTTCCAGCAGAGAGTTAAATATGTGGAGCATTATATTCGGCCCGTTCTTTTCTTTTTAAAAATTGAAACTAAGACTTCATTTGGTCAATATCCAATTTTTAAAATCTCTGGTCAATAACTGGTAACTTACTGACAACCAGATTAGTACGCATGGTAATGCCTTCAATGAATAAGGTTTTATGTATTCATCCCGAATAAATTTGGGAAATAAATCAGAAGGTGAAAAACTGGTCAAGGCCATGGCGAATACAAAAAGTACAACCTGCCAGGTTTTAAATGGCCTTTTTTGGGCAACAAACCAGATTGCCACACCTGTAAAAGCAATGATGTAAGTTGGAGATTCAGAACTTGTACTAAAAATAACTGTAAATATTAAGGTGCTCGACAATATTAATAACCTAAATGCCGGCTCTTTATATTGACTGATACGCAAATAAGGAAGGCCAAATAAAATAAGACCGGCTCCCAAAATTGGCCAGTTTGGAATTGAAGGATTTCCCGATATTCTTCGAACCATCCCCATCAAACAAATATCCTGGTCGGTAATTAATGTACTATTCATCCTATTTTTTTCTGTAATGGCCTCAAACCAATCTTTGTAAGTTTGAAGTATATACACGGGTGATGAAAATAGCATGGGAATTGAAAATGCGAGGGCGCTCCAAAAAATCAATCCTGATAAAAGCATTAATTTATTTTTCGAGAATAAAAAGAAAGCTAAACCGACAATCCCATAAAGCTTGATGAAAGTACCTAAGACAATCATTAATGCTGCCCAAAAATCCTTTTTTTGATCTATGAACGTGTAGGTCAGCAAAATAAGTGCCGTCATGGATGGATTGAACTGGGAGCTGAGAATGGATGTTAGGTTTTCGTGTGCCGCAATAAGTAATATTGCCAGAGTTGTACCAGAAGACAAGGGTAATTTTCTTATGGCATACAACAGGATAAACGAGTTGAAAAACGTCCAAAGAGTATGACCAAGCCAGTTTGGAAGAATTGCAAAGGGGGCAATCAGAACACTGAATATTGGTCCGTATAAATTATAATGCTGAAAATTTTCTGGCTGTGGTAAAAATAAATTCTTTTGATCGAGCAGACTGAAAAAAGTAAATTTGAAAATAAGGAAGTTGTTGTAATTGCCACTCTTTAAGATTTTGATTAAAGCAAGAGCGCTGATCAGATACCATAATGATAAAATATAGATTTTCTTCTTGAAAATTGTTTCAGTAAAAAATATGTTTACAATCTTCAGCATCATCGTTTGTTTTTAGAAAGCGATAGAAATATAGATACACCAAATGGAAGATTAAACAGCTTAAGCAGGCTCAATTCCAAATTAAATATTTGATACAAGATGCGGCTGGTTAAACCACTGGTATTATGAAGGGTGGCATCTGAACCTGCTCCTTTCCTGATAAGCTTTTCAGGTATCATTTTACTCAACAATCTAAAAATGGCTATGGGAATAAATAATAGGGTATTATAAAAAGTACCCTTTACTGGGTATAAATCTGTTTTTTTAACTAATTCTTTAAGGTTTTTGAGTGTATATCGTCTGTAATGATGGTTTACTTCATCATGATGGCTCCACAAAAACATATAAGCAGGAACGGTTAGCACTATCAGGCCATCTCTTTTACAAACCCTCTTCATTTCATTAATGCCCAATAAATCATCTTCTACATGTTCAATGACATCAAAAGCGCAAACAAGATCAAACTCATCATCTTTGAATGGGAGTTCCAGAATAGAGCCATTGATGATACTGATATTAAATTGTTGTTCGGCATATTCGCAACAATCCTGATCATATTCAAGCGATGTAACTTTTCCGAATTTTGAGAGCATTTCACTGGTTTTACCCGTCGCCGCACCAATATTTAGAATATTAAGCTGTTTATTTTCATTGGTTTCAAGGCTATTTGAAATCAGTTTGCTTATGATTTTACCTCTTACCCTGAACCACCAGTGCTCTCGTTCTAATTGGGCATATTCTTTGTAATAATTAATATTCATACCGGTATTTTTCTTTCTTGAAATGCTTTCGGATTTTGGTTAGGCTTATAATTTTTCTTCCGAACGTTTGATGGTAATAAACGGACTGATCATCAAGAATAAAAATGATTGCTTTCCGTCATCCCCAAATTCAGCCAGGCCATATTTAATGTCCTTAACGGGTTTTATCCTGAAGGTCCCGAAAAGCTTGTCCCAAATTATAAATAGGGTCCCATAATTACTATCGGTATAGGTTTGATCCTGCTCATGGTGCACTTTATGGTAGTTGGGAGTAACAATTAGCCATCCCCAATATTTATCTATCCATGAGGGATATTGGAAATCGGCGTGGTGAAAAAAGAATAAAGGCAAGGATAGAAAAATAAAAATATTCATGGATAGAATGTCAAGTCCGAAGATCACCGCCATTAGCAATTCACCTATGAAAAAGTAGATAAGCTCGGAAGGGAATTGCCTAAACACCGTTGAAGCATCCATGAGAGTATCGCTATGATGAACACGATGCTGGCTCCATAACAAAGGGATTTTATGATCGATGCGATGAAACCAATAGTCAGCCATATCCAATAAAAAAATCCCTATAATTATTTTAACCCAGAAAGGGGTGGAAATCCAGTTGAATAATCCAAATTGATGAACACTAATCCAGTCGAAGGTACTGATTATCATGAAACTAACCAGAGACCCCATGGAGATAGCGATCAATTGAAACAAGAAGTTTTGAAACCAGTGATTGAATTTTATACCTGCCGGTATAGGCCTGCTGAAAGCCATTTCCATGAGGTAAAAACTCACAATCAGTCCGAAAAGAATATAATTCGGATCTAAGGAAAGTAATTTATCAAGAATTTGCATGGTTTCAACACCTAAGGTTTAGTTAGCATTTTGGCACAATGGAATTTAAAATATGAATATCAGGATAGTTAAAGAAATTTACTCAGTGTACTTTAAGATCTTTAATCCTTCATGCAGTTCCAGGTAAGTTTGATCTTTTGGAAAGTCCCACAGTTTAATTTTACAATTAACTTCTCCATTAGCTAATAATTCAAATGTAACCTGATTAGCACCGAGCCCACCCTCAAATGAATTATTTCCTTTATAAACCATGCCTTCCATGTATTGTCCATTCATTTTCAGGAATAGTAAGTCATCCTGCCGATTAAATTCTGCAGTTCCATTTTTGAGCTGATAGATTCCGGTGATTTTTCTATATGCCTCATTGTTAAGCAGAAATGGTTTCCCCAAAATAATGTTAAATTTTACCATACTCTCATTAGAGGGATCCTTTTTTATTTCCAAAATACGGTTTACAGATTGAGGAGCATTTGCTGCTGTATCCTTTTCAATGTGAGGGTCTCCCTTGAAATATATTTGGGTGATCAGGTCCTGATGATCATGACTTGAAATTCTTAAATGAATATGTGATGGCCTCCAACCTTCGCCATCTTTATAGGGGACAGGGATAATTGTTTTAAAAGCATACTTGCCATCTTTTCCAGTTTTTAGCGAACCACGAAAACGGTATTCATCTGAAAGGTTGTCATAATGTTCTTTCTCATCGCATTGCCATGATTCTATCAATACGTTTGCCATCGGTGTTCTTCCGTCAGCTCCAAAAATAGTCCCATTTAAATGTAATATCTGTCCGGTTGAGCCCTTAGGAATAAGGTTGCTTTTCATTGGTGAGCCGGGCCGGTAATATGGACCGAGAATATCAGTTGTAGTAATGCTATCACCTTCAAAGTTTTTTCCATTCCATTGAAGCGCCCCAAAAGCTGCAATACTGAAAGCAGATAAGGTAGAGTTTTTAACAAAGGATCGTCGTTTCATAAAGCAGGTCTGTAGGTTGAATTTTATTCCAGGTACTTAATTGAACTTTCCTTTAAATATTGATTTCAATCCGGTTATTTAAAAGCCATGAATTAAAAATATTGAAATTAATTGCAATTCAGGCAATTAAAAATTTACCCACGTCATATTTTTTCACATCAACATGGGAATCCTGAATTTTGGGATCTGTATATTCCCTGCTATTTCGTCTTGATTAGATCCCCCCCCTGAACATTTTTTTAGATTAACTTTCTTTCTCAGTTTTATATTCCTCAATTTGTTTTGACAATTCTATTGCTCTCATCAAGGGTGTCCACTTATTCCCTTCAAAAATCAGACGAAACCATTTTTTATCTCTGTTTTCAATTTTGATATTGAAAAATAACCATAGAGCAGTAAAAGTAAAGAAAATCGTAACAAGGGTTTGAATAATCCAAAGGAGCAAACTGCCATTTTCTATCATCGTTGCATTCCAATAAAAAGTAGTTCAGAATGGAAGCTGCAGGAATAGAATACGGGTGACCCATAATGTTGAAGTTTTAAGTCTGCTGAGTCTCTCTTGCGTTCTCAGGACCGGTTCAGTTATATCCACACTATAAATGGTAATGATCTGATAAAGATACCCTATGATTGCAATTGCTGTTAAAGTAATCTGAAAACTTGCCGAAAAAAGAAAGAATTTGTTAGCGTAAGTATATTGGTAAATAAAGATTGTGCTGATAATCGTTGAACCGATTCCAACCCATAAAATCCCACATATTAGCGTCAAAAGTTTAATAGCTTTCATTTCTGAGATAAAGTTATAGACTTTCAGCTGTCTAATTTCATCTGTGTTGATTTTATTCATCAGGAGGCTCATTTCCAACTTTTCATTAGTTGTGGCCCAATATTGTTTTAATTCAGATTCTTTCACTTTCTATCAGTTTAATTGTGAGAAACACGTTTTTAGCTTGCCCTTTATGCGGCTGATTTTAGTGCCTACATTACTTGGGGAAATTCCCAAAATTTCGGCTATTTCAAAATATGATTTGTCTTCCAGATAGAGAAGTATCAGCGCTTTATCCAGATCATTTAGTTTTTGAACAAAGCGTTCTAATAAAACCAGTTGGTCTTCCGTTTCCTTATTATCCGGTTCAGTTATTTGCGATTGCTCCTCGTTTAAAGGGACTGTATTTTCATTTCTTTTGGCATTTTTCCGATAAAAGGAGATTGCAACATTAAAGCGACACGGTACATCCAGGTACTTATCTTGCATTGCTCTCTGTATTTATCCAGAGACCGCCAGATCTGTATGCTCATTTCCTGAATCAGATCAATGCGGTCCTCCTCTTTTTGGCAATAGGTTCTTGCTACTTTAAAAAGAATGCCTTTATGTTCTTCGATAAGTTTTTGAAAGTTTAACTCCTTTTCTTTCATTCAATGATTGCTTGAAATATGGTTTCTCTCATTATTCGCATGGCAATTCAAAAAATCACAGCTTTATGAATTTTTTCTGTCAAAATATTTTGGAGGGGAACCAACATAGCAGGAACAAATCAGGCTTGCTAAGTATGTTTATTTGTTTTTCGCTTTTTAAAATAATAATAAAACGGTACACCACTTAGAACAAGCATAATTCCAATCAAAGACTGCTGAGGTTGTACCCATATAGTATTTATCGTTAATGCAGCGGAGAATAGCAGTAGCACAATAGGAACCAAAGGATATCCAGTTACCCTCACCTTGATCATTCCTCTTCTTTTCAGACGAAGCACCGCGAAAGCAAGAAATCCGTAAAATACAAAATTCAGAAAAATGACCATGTTGGTGAGCGTGTCAAAGGAGCCTGAGATGAGCAAAATACAACCCAGAATCATCATATAGTTAAGGGATACATTAGGTGTTCTGAAACGGGGGTGGACATGCTTCAAATGGCTGAAAAGGTAACCCTGTTGAGCCATACGGTAGAATTTGCGGGGAGAAGAAACAATATTACTGTTCAGTGCACCGAATACGCAAATAATCAGAAGTACTATCAGTAGTATTTTCCCAAAAGTACCCAGCAAAGTCTCTGCCACAACAAATGCTCCAATCTGATTAACATCTATAGCCCTGATTTGCTGGAGGCTGAGCACATTCATATAAGTATAGTTTAGAAGTGTGTAGACCAGTGCCACAAGAGACAGGCCGATAGTTAGGGCAAGAGGAAGGTTACGCTTCGGATTAATGATCTCACCAGAAATATTGGTAGCAGTTTCCCAACCATTATATGCCCAGAAAGCACTGAGCATTGCCGCAAAAAACGCACTGTAAAACAGCATTCCCTCAGGTGCATTTACAGCATTCAACATGGCGTTGGAACTTTGCGTTTCGGGCCCTGAATAAGCAAATCCCACGATAATCAGAACTGAAATACCCAAAATTTTAGCGCTGGTAATGATGGAGTTGAAAACACCGCTTTCGCGGGATCCCAAAGAATTTATTCCGGTGAGTATGATGATCGCAAAAATTCCAATAAGTTTTACGCCTGAATTTGCAAAAGGGAAAATGAAACCCCCAATCGAGAAATCTTTCCAGGCATCGAGTGGTTTTGGCAGGGGGATAAAGGAATTAATAACCTCACCAAACAGAAAAGCGAGTGCGGCAATTGCCGCCGGACTAATAATTATAAAATCAGCCCAGCCTGAAATAAATGCAAAAAAATTTCCAAAGGATAAACGGAAGTATTCATATAAGCCTCCGGATTCTTCTGTAAGAGAAGCTAAAGCACTCACGGTAAACGCAGCAAATAAACTGATTACACCAGCCAGGATCCATGCCATCAGTATTGCAGTCTCACTTAGTCCGGTTTGAGCCATTGGGACTATTTTTTTGAATACTCCGCTTCCAATCACTATCCCTACCACCATCAGGGTACTTGCAAAAAGCCCTAAGGTTCTTTTCAGTGATGCTTCGGTTTTTACTTTTTCACTCATTTATAGAAATCGGATTTTAAGATTTATTTCTAAGGGTCGCTTGATGTTATAATAAAATCATCCTTTTGCTGAATCGGATTTCAGTGCCAGGATTGTCCAAATTGAACCCAAAGCATCCATGCCACCTAATAATAGGATGGATACAGGCATTTGTCCTGATAGGTAAAGTAATATCGCCCCTAATGTAAAACCAAACCGTACATAAATTGAAATTTTTATTAAAGGTTCTATGTTGACTTTCCCTATTATAATATCGTTTGTACCAATAACCAATGCAAGTAAGCCAATAAATCTTGCCCATGCATCTGGTATAGGTGGTAAAAGTGTTAAATCGATAAATTTTTCGGGCATAAGGATAAATAAAAGTCCGGTACTGAATACATAAATACCAAAGAAGAATAATGATTTACCTGATTGTGTCATTTTATTTGGGGTTATAATAATTAATAAAATTCTATTCAATATGTAAAACCAATTTAGATAATATGTTTGAAAAAATACCAACATCGTCGTAGGGATCCTGATTTGACCTGTGCAACAAATTGATTTTATAATAATTATAGCCTACATTACATATGAAAAAAAACGTAACAGCATAACCAAACGATTAAATAATATGAAAATATTGATTAAAGTCATCCGAATACCTCTGATTTTTGCTTTGCTTTTTATTTTTAATGCATTCTCAAGCCAAGAACAATATTATAAAACAGGAGATCCCGTAGATGTTATTTCGGCCGCTGATTGGTATCCTTCAACTTTGCTGGAATTAAAGCCGGGATTATATAAGATCCACTATAAAAACCAGAACAGCTTGGATACTTGGGTTACAAAGGACCAAATACGCCCCAGCGAAGTAAGCACAAACCAAAATATTATTGAGAAGGAAGCTGATATTTCAAAAAATACAGAGGGGATGCTTGGGGATCTGCCTGAAATAGTTGGAACAAGCTGGAGCCTTCTTAGTATTTATGAGAAAGGAACCCAGCCAAAATATTTGCACATATTTCCCGAATATCTTTTCTGTAAAAATGGCCGGTGGGAATTACATTCAGCTTCTAATTCAATGGGCCAGATGGGAACATATACTATTAAGGGGAATCAACTGATAACCGTTCAGGATGGAACCGACAAATTAACAGGGAAATATACGATCACCTGGAATGCCACCGAAAAATATCTTGAACTGAATGATGGGAAACTGATTTTCAGGTTGCGATACCGGACAAAAACAAAATGCTGATGCTTTCCTGTGAATGCTTAATATTTCATCAAATCTTCAAATCTTTTCACTTCTGGCAGGGTTTCTGCTACCATTAATTAAAATATAAAATGGTATGAAAAAGCTCATCAATAGTACCTTAATTTTTGCATTTGCAGTAATTATGTTAACTGCCTGTTCAGCAAGCAAAACAGCGGTGAATTCACAGCAGGTTTCCCGCTCGGATGTTTCGGGCACATGGACCGTTAATAACGTCAGCCTGGATGGTTTTCCGGCAGGTTATTCGGTAAGGAACGTATTTGATATGGCTGCGTATGAAGATTTCAGGGGAAGTACCTGGGACCTGAACGGGAACGGTACCGGCTCGATCAGTCTAAGCAACGGCTCGGTTCAGCCTATTTATTGGTCGGTTAATAAATCCGGTGCCACGAATTTTTTCCAATTCAAGAAATTGGCCGATGGGCAAAAAGCGAAAGATGTAAGCACCGGTTATTCACTGGAGTTCGGGGATGTTTCAGGTGGTACAGCGGTATTCAAAACTCCGGTTGGTTTACCCGGTGGACAAACTGCTTATATCAATTTCACTTTCGCCAAGCAGTAATTGCGGATCAGGTCCGCAATGACAAGAAGGTGGATCAGGTCCGCAATCCTCTCAATCGGGCTATGTCCCTAATATTATTAAATTGTAATATTAAACCTCCTGCTATTGTATAATTCAGGATTTTTTCGGTTTTTTGTAGAAAATTTAATTATAACACCTATACTATTAAAAATGAATAGTTTAAACTATCAGGCCAATACTAGATCAATAACTGATGATGGTTATATGAGGGGTATTGTTTGTCCTAATTTCAGGCCTGAGAAGTTAGTGTTGCGTTTCCGACGACCCTTTATGCCGCGGACTTGAATCTTGGCAATAAGCAGTAATTAACCGGTATGTTCTTCCGGCTATACAATCAATCAGATTATTCACAAAAGGAAAGAAAAAACGTTTCTTTTTTCCGATTCAAAACCGGATTTTTTTCTTTAAACAATGAAAGAAAACGAATTTGTTGTCATCCCGGCAACAGAATACCATATTGAGTACGCAATACAGATCTGCGATGAGATGGCAGAGTCTGCCAAAGCCAGAGGTACAGGAATAGCCAGACGCACTCCGGAGTATATCAATCAAAAAATGCTGGAAGGTAAGGCTGTAATTGCACTTCATCAGGATGGAACATGGGCTGGTTTCTGCTATATCGAAACCTGGAGTCATGGCACTTTTGTGGCTAATTCTGGGCTGATCGTGAATCCGGTTTACCGCAATCGCGGACTTGCGCGGATGATTAAGCGTGCAGTCTTCGACCTATCCCGTAAAAATTATCCGGAGGCTAAGATCTTTGGTCTTACAACAGGATTAGCCGTAATGAAGATAAATTCTGAACTGGGTTATGAACCTGTCACTTATTCTGAGCTAACTCAGGATGAGGATTTCTGGAAAGGCTGTCAGAGTTGCGTGAACTATGATATCCTGAAAAGCAAAGAGCGTAAAAACTGTATGTGCACGGCTATGCTATGGGATCCTGAAGAAAAGGCCAAAGAAATTGAGCGCAAAATGAAAGATGAAGACGATCGTTTAAAAATGGAGGCTGAAGAGCGTTTGAGTAAATTTGCTCGTAAACAAACCCTGTTCGAACGTCTTGAAGAAAAATTACGCAATTCATTGAAAATGATTGCTACAATAAGTGCATTATTCGTTAAACTATTACAAAATTAAATGATGAAGAAGAAGGTGGTTTTAGCATTCAGCGGAGGTTTGGATACCTCTTTTTGTTGTATTTACTTATCCAGAGACCGTAATCTTGAAGTGCATTCTGTAATCGTGAATACCGGTGGCTTTTCTGAAGAAGAGTTGACGCAAATTGAGCAACGTGCATATGCCCTCGGAGTAACCTCTCATGCTGTAGTTGACGAAACATTAAACTATTACGAGAGTTGTATAAAGTACCTTATCTATGGAAATGTACTTAAAAATGCAACTTACCCTCTTTCTGTAAGTGCTGAACGTGTAAGTCAGGCTACTGCCATCGCCAATTATGTGAAATTAATCGGTGCAGATTATGTAGCTCACGGAAGTACCGGAGCCGGTAATGATCAGGTGCGGTTTGATATGATATTCAATATTATGATTCCCGGAGTGGAGATTATTACCCCCATCCGTGATCTTAAATTAAGCCGTGAGGCAGAAATTGAATATTTAAATCAGCATGGTGTCGAGTATACTGCTGAGAAAGCGAGATACTCAATCAATAAAGGTATCTGGGGTACTTCGGTTGGGGGTAAGGAAACCCTGACTTCTAATGAAACCTTACCAGAAGAAGCGTGGCCAACACAGGTTACTCAAACTGAGCCGCGTAAGCTAGAACTTGATTTTGAGCAGGGTGAACTAATTGGGATTAATGGAGAAAGCTTATCACCGGTAAAAGCCATTCAGAAACTGCATGAAATTGCACAGCCTTATGGCATTGGAAGGGATATTCATGTGGGTGATACTATAATTGGTATCAAGGGTCGTGTTGGTTTTGAAGCTGCTGCCCCAATGATCATCATCAAGGCTCACCATACTTTGGAGAAGCATACTTTAACCAAATGGCAGTTGAGCTGGAAAGACCAGTTATCAAGTTTCTATGGCAACTGGCTTCATGAAGGGCAGTTCCATGATCCAATCATGCGTAATATTGAAGCATTTTTAAGTGATACGCAGAAAACCGTTAGTGGAAAGGTATTTGTCAAGCTTCATCCATACCGTTTTGAGATCATCGGAATTCAATCTGAGAATGATCTGATGTCGAACAAATTCGGAAGCTATGGTGAGATGAATAATTCATGGTCGGGAGAGGATGTAAAAGGCTTCTCAAAAATATTTGGTAACCAGACTATGATCTGGCATCGGGTAAACGATAAAAAATAAAACAATGGGAACTATCAGAATAGGAATCGCAGGTGGAGCAGGATATACCGGTGGAGAATTGCTCAGGATACTGATCAACCATCCTCAGGCAGAAATATGTTGGGTACATAGCAACAGCAATGCAGGAAAGCCGCTTTCTGATGTGCACTCTGATCTGTTTGGTGATACCGATCTGAAATTTACAGATTCCCTTTCCCTGGATATCGACGTACTTTTTCTTTGCTTAGGTCATGGTGATGCCAAAAAATTTCTGGATAACCATGAAATTGCAACGAGTATAAAAATCATCGATCTTTCCCAGGATTTCAGGTTAAACCCCAATGCAACACATGGAAGCAGATTCTTTGTTTATGGCTTACCTGAATTGAACAGGGAAGCAATCAAACAGGCTAATAACATTGCCAATCCGGGCTGTTTCGCCACTTGTATCCAGATTGGATTATTGCCTCTTGCAGCTGCAGGATTATTGAACTCGGAAGTACATATCAACGCAACTACCGGCTCTACCGGGGCAGGTCAAAGCCTGAGTCCGACCTCCCATTTCAGTTGGAGAAACAATAACCTGTCGGTTTACAAAGCTTTTGAACATCAGCACCTGAATGAGATTGGACAAAGTCTCAATCAATTACAAAACAACTTTGATCAGGCACTGAATTTTATCCCGCAAAGGGGTGATTTTACCCGTGGGATTCTGGCAGCAATGTACACTGACACTGAACTGAGTCTGGATGAAGCTTATGATCTTTATGAAAACTATTTTAAAGATCATCCCTTCTCCCATATCAGCAAGAGAAACATTGACCTGAAGCAGATAGTGAACACAAATAAAGCCCTGATCCACCTGGAGAAACATGGCAATAAATTGTTTATTATCAGTATTACAGATAATTTACTAAAAGGTGCAAGCGGGCAGGCAGTCCAGAATATGAATTTGATGTTTGGATTGGGGGAAACGGTGGGCTTGAGGTTGAAGGCTAGCACCTTTTAAGCTGAAAGGGAAAAGCTAAAAGGCGAAAGCAATTGGCGTAATACTACATTGATTAGCTTTTAAAAAAACAGCCGTTGAATAGGTTGTTTATACTTTCCATATGAGTGATTATAAATTTGTTCCTGAAGCAATAGTAAGAACTAATAATTTGGAAATTAATGAGAGACTATAAAAGATTAGCGGTTTGGAGAAAATCGCATGAATTAACATTATTGATATATCATGATATACTCCCAGCATTTCCTAAACATGAGGATTTCCATCTTGCATCTCAGACAAAGAGGTCTGCATACTCTATTCCGATGAATATTGCGGAAGGAACAGGGAAAAATACTGATAAAGATTTTACTGGTTTTCTGGATATTAGCTTAGGTTCAGCCCACGAATTGGAATATTGCTGTTTATTGGCAAAAGACCTGGGTTATTTGACAGAAGAACAATTTAATAAAGTAAATAACGAAACCAATCAGGTAAAAGCAATGCTGATTGGATTAATAAGATCAATAAGGAAATAGCATGAGCTTTTAGCTTTTGGCTTTCCGCTTTTAGCTTAATAAGATGAAACTATTCGACGTATATCCTCTCAATAATATAGAAATTGTAAAAGCTCAGAACAGCAGCGTTTGGGATGCTGATGGTAATAAATATCTGGATCTTTATGGCGGACATGCCGTGATTTCAATCGGTCATACCCATCCGCATTATGTGAGACGTTTGACTGAGCAGTTGAACAAAGTTGGGTTCTATTCCAACTCGGTAATCATCTCTCAGCAGATAGAATTGGCTGAAAAGCTTGGAAATCTATCTGCTAAACCTGATTTTCAGCTCTTTCTTTGTAATTCAGGTGCCGAGGCTAATGAAAATGCCCTAAAACTGGCATCTTTTTATAATAAACGCAAAAAAATTATTGCTTTTAAAGGCGCATTCCACGGACGTACTTCACTTGCTGTCGCTGTAACAGATAATCCTAAGATCATTGCTCCGGTAAATGAAACGGAAAATGTAACTTTCCTTCCGTTCAATGATGAACAGGCTTTGGATAATGCTTTTAAATCATTTGGAAATGAGATATCTTCGGTAATAATTGAGGGCATTCAGGGTGTTGGTGGTATCCGTGAAGCATCAAAGAGTTTTTTACAGAATATCAGAAGCCTTTGTGATCAGTATGATGCGGTCTATATTGCTGATTCTGTGCAATGTGGTTATGGCCGCACTGGCCAGTTCTATTCACACGACTATGCTGGTGTTGAAGCTGATATTTATTCAATGGCAAAAGGAATGGGTAATGGCTTCCCGATCGGAGGGATTTCCATTGCACCTAAATTTAAGCCATGGTACGGTGAGCTGGGAACAACTTTCGGTGGAAATCACCTAGCCTGTGCGGCGGCACTTGCTGTTCTTGAGGTGATGGAGCAGGATGATCTGATGAAGAATGCAAAGGAGATTGGCAATTACCTGATCAAAGAATTGAAACAAATCCAACAGATCACAGAGATTCGTGGAAGAGGTTTAATGATTGGTATTGAGCTTTCTGAAGAGTATGCAAACGTTAAAAAGGATTTACTTTTCAAGCATCGTATCTTTACCGGAGAGGCAAAACCGAATGTGATCAGGCTATTACCTGCTTTAAATATAACAAAAGATCATGCTGATCAATTTTTGACTGCATTGAAAGCAGAATTGAATTAAAGAAATACGGCTATTTTTACGAATATGAAACTATTTTCTTCCGTTAATGATGTTGAAGACCTGGGTTCTTTCATTGAACAGGCATTAATCCTGAAGGCAGATCCCTATGCAAATCAGTCGCTGGGCAAGAATAAAACCCTCGGACTGGTATTCCTGAATCCGAGCCTGCGTACCCGCTTAAGTTCGCAAAAGGCGGCTTTGAATTTGGGGATGAATGTGATGGTAATGAATCTCGACAAGGAAGGCTGGGCTTTGGAAACAGAAGACGGGGTAGTGATGAATGGTACAAGTGTAGAGCACATTCGTGAAGCAGCGGCAGTGATGGGTCAATATTGCGATATACTTGGTTTCCGCTCATTCCCTAAATTATTGAATCGTGAAGAGGATTATGGTGAGGGTTTGTTCAATAAATTTGTGAAATATAGTGGAGTTCCGGTGATTAGTCTGGAGAGCGCAACTTTACATCCACTACAGAGTTTTGCCGACCTGATCACTATTGAGGAATATAAAAAAGTAGCTAAGCCAAAGGTTGTTTTAACCTGGGCTCCGCACGTGAAATCTTTACCTCAGGCTGTTCCAAATTCATTTTCTGAATGGATGTGCCGTGCGCAGGCTGAAGGTATGATTGATTTTGTGATCACTCACCCGGAAGGTTTGGATTTGGCAGAAAAATTCACATCAGGAGTAAAAGTTGTTTATGATCAGGATGTTGCATTACAGGGTGCCGACTTTGTTTACGCAAAGAACTGGTCATCATACAATGATTACGGTAAAACCGTTCAGAATGGAGAATCCTGGATGATGACTCATAAAAAACTGGAGCAGACCAATGAAGCAAAAGTAATGCATTGTCTGCCGGTTCGTCGCGATTTCGAGCTTTCTGCTGAAGTGTTGGACGGCCCGCACTCACTGGTCATTAATGAAGCTGCTAACCGGGTTTGGTCTGCTCAAACGGTTTTAAAAAATATGCTGGAGGGCTTGATATGAAATCCCTGAAGGTTATAAAGATTGGTGGAAATGTGATTGACAATCCTGAAAGTCTGCAACAATTTATTGCCGATTTTGCGCTGTTGCAGGGGCCTAAGATACTGGTTCATGGCGGAGGAAAAATTGCGACCAAGCTTGCCGAAGATTTGGGTATCAAATCAAAAATGGTTGAAGGCCGAAGAATTACCGATGGGGAAAGCCTGAAAGTGGTAACGATGGTCTATGCCGGTCTGATCAATAAGAATATTGTTGCCGGTTTACAGCAACATAAATGCAATGCCATAGGCCTTTCTGGTGCCGATGGAAATATGATCAGGGCAACAAGGCGTCTGCCGCAGAAAGTCCTCTCCTCCGTTGAGCCCGCCCGTGCCGGTACGGACGGGGATTTAGGTGAGGCCGTTGATTATGGCTTTGTGGGTGATCTTGATGAATCTTCTATTGATCATCAGGGGCTCAGTAAGCTATTGGAAGCTGGGTTTACACCGGTTTTCTCTGCAATTACGCACGATGGTAAAGGGCAGCTTTTAAATACGAATGCCGATACTATTGCTTCTGCCATTTCTATTGCAATGTCTAAGGAATACGAAACGTCGCTTATATTTTGCTTTGAAAAGGCAGGTGTATTGATGGATGTGGAAGATGAGGGCTCAGTAATCCGCACAATTGATCCGCATTATTACAATGAATTGAAACATCAGGGAATTATAAATGATGGGATGATACCCAAACTTGATAATGCCTTCGAAGCGATAAATAAAGGACTAAAAGAGGTATGTATTGGCAAAGCTGATGCATTGCCCCGGTTGAGTAATGAAACTTTTGGTACACGCTTAATCAGCAGATAATGAAAACAGGAACAAAAAGAACAGCAATCTTAGGAAGCGGAAATATTGGTATGTCACTGGCCAAAGGACTGGTTAAAGCTGATTATTGCAAACCCGCTGATATCACCCTGACCCGCCGTAATGTTCAGCGACTGGATACGGTTTCAGCACAGGGCTTTCAGGTTGGTTCAGATAATTATGCCGCTGCAGCTGGGGCCTCGGTAGTTATTCTGGCTGTATTGCCTCAGCAATTAGATAATTTACTGGAGCAGATCGATGGTGCTATAGATCCTGCCAAACATTTGGTGATTTCTGTTATTTCAGGAGTTAGTTGTGCAGATATCCGTGCTAAACTGGGCAGCAGGGTACAGGTGGTTAGGGCAATGCCAAATACGGCAATTGCAATCGGTGAATCTATGACCTGTGTCGCTTCTGATAATGCAGAGGCTGAAAATATTGCGGAAGTGACCAAAATGTTTGAAACAGTAGGTTCAGTTATTAAGATCAATGAAGATTTGATGACAGCTGCAACAGCACTTTGCGCCTGTGGGGTTGCATTTTTCCTCAGGGCTGTACGTGCAGCATCGCAGGGTGGTGTCGAGATTGGTTTTCATGCCGATGAGGCATTACGGATGGCTGCACAAACAGCCAAAGGAGCGGCTTCACTATTATTGCAGCAAAACAGCCACCCGGAACATGAGATCGATAAGGTGACCTCACCAAAAGGATGTACTATTGCCGGTCTGAATGAAATGGAGCATAATGGTTTTAGCTCTTCAATGATCAAGGGGATTAAATTATCAGCTCAAAAAGCCGGTGAATTATATACAAACGAGTAAAGAAATGGCCGGTAAACTGTTTGATGACAGTCTTGATTTATTGCGTGAGCTGATCAGGATCCCTTCATTAAGTAAGGAAGAGGAGAACACTGCCTCGGCAATTGAAATTTTTTTACAGGATCGTGGAGTAAAAACTCATCGTAATATCAATAATGTCTGGGCGTACAACGAGCACTTTGATACAAAAAAGCCTACAATTCTGCTCAATTCGCATCATGATACGGTAAAACCCAATCCCGGATACAGTCGTGACCCCTTTGCAGCTGATATCATTGATGGTATGTTGTTTGGTTTGGGGAGTAATGATGCAGGAGGCTGCCTGGTATCGCTTATTGCAGTATTTATTCATTTTTATAAAGAAAAGAACCTAAAATATAACCTTTGCCTGGCTGCAACAGCCGAAGAGGAAGTTTCAGGAAAGAATGGTATTGAGCTGATTCTTCCTCAATTGGGACCACTTGAGTTTGCGATCGTGGGTGAGCCAACTTTAATGCAAATGGCCATTGCTGAGAGGGGATTAATGGTTTTGGATTGTGTTGCTCATGGAAGGGCAGGTCATGCTGCAAGGGAGGAGGGTGACAATGCGATTTATAAGGCAATGAAGGATATTAATTGGTTCAAAACCTATGAGTTTGCAAAGAAATCAGCTCTGTTTGGCCCTGTTAAAATGAGTGTAACCATCATTGAAGCCGGATCCCAGCATAATGTTGTACCTGCGGTTTGTAATTTTACGGTTGATGTCAGAGTAACAGATGCCTACCGAAATGAGGAAGTACTAAAGATAATTGGTCAGAATGTCGAATGTGAGGTTTATCCGCGATCAACCCGTTTAAAACCTTCATCAATTAGTATCGACCATCCGATTGTTATGGCAGGAATTGCTTTGGGCAGAGAGACTTATGGATCTCCTACAACGAGTGATCAGGCATTATTGGATATCCCCTCACTAAAAATGGGTCCTGGAGATTCTGCCCGTTCACATATGGCTAATGAGTTTATTTATTTAAATGAAATTGAAGAAGGTATAGACCTCTATATAAAATTATTGACTGAGATTGTGTGATGGTAAAGGATTTGGATATTACCCTGGAAAGTGAAAGAGCCTTGCTTCGGCCACTTGCACTTACTGATGAGAAAGCCTTGCAGGAGGTAGCTGATGATGATAGCCTTTGGATTTATGGTCTTCAGGATCTTTCGAAGCCGGCAGAGCTGAAGCACTATATAAATAATGCAATAAATGATCGTGAAAATGGTATTAGTGCAGTTTGGGTAGTCATTGATAAAAAGACTAATAAAGTGGCTGGTTGTACCCGCATTGCTGAAATCTTCTGGAAGGATGAACGGGGACAAATTGGCTGGACCTGGATCGGACGAGATTTTCAGGGAAGCGGATTGAATAAGGAGATGAAATACCTGATGCTGACCTATGGTTTTGAGGTTTTGGGACTGAACAGAATAGAATTTAAAGCAGATGAGCGTAATCATCAGTCACGTCAGGCATTATTGGGAATTGGTGCTACACGCGAAGGAGTTTTACGCCAGCACATGAAAATACATAACGGATATATCAGAAATACTGTTTTTTACAGTATTTTGAGATCCGAATGGGATACAATTAAAACACAGTATTTCACAAATTTTAAAGCAGTACTATGAGCAAGCTCTGGCAAAAGGAAACAGAAACTGAAAGGTCTGTAGAAAAGTTTACTGTTGGAAATGACCGGGAACTAGATCATCAGTTAGCCGCATTTGATGTATTGGGTTCATTAGCCCATACCCGGATGCTGAAAAGTATTGGTTTATTGAATAGCCAGGATCTGGAACAGGTTCAAGCTGGTCTTAAACAAATTTTCATAGAAATTCAGGAAGGTAAATTCAGCATTGAAGATGATGTAGAAGATGTACACTCTCAGTTAGAGTTATTGCTAACCCGTAGGATTGGTGATGCCGGCAAAAAAATTCACAGTGGAAGGTCCAGAAATGATCAGGTCCTGGTTGATCTTAAATTGTTCTTTCGCAGTGAAATTCAGAAACTGGTCAGAAATACGGATATTTTGTTCACACAGCTGATCGCACAAAGTGAAGAGCATAAAGATAAATTACTTCCAGGTTATACACATTTGCAGATCGCAATGCCTTCATCTTTCGGATTATGGTTCGGTGCTTATGCCGAAAGCCTGGCTGATGATATGGAGTTGATGCTGGCAGCCTGGAAAGTCTGTAATAAAAATCCATTGGGTTCAGCTGCAGGATACGGTTCTTCTTTTCCATTGAACCGTACAATGACCACTGAATTACTGGGCTTTGACGCACTGAATTACAATGTAGTATATGCCCAAATGGGTCGTGGAAAAACCGAGCGTATTTTGGCTCAGGCCATGTCATCGATAGCGGCAACTCTGGCTAAGCTGGCTATGGATGCCTGTTTATTTATAAATCAGAACTTTGCATTTATCAGTTTCCCGGATGAACTTACTACCGGATCAAGCATAATGCCACATAAGAAAAATCCGGATGTTTTTGAGCTGATTCGGGCCAGGTGCAATAAGATTCAGGCTTTGCCGAATGAAATTGCCCTGATGACCACAAATCTGCCATCAGGCTATCATCGAGACCTGCAATTACTGAAAGAGAATCTGTTCCCGGCCTTCAGATCACTGAATGAATGTCTGGAAATGACAAGTTTTATGCTGCAATCCATCAGAATTAAAGAGGATATTCTTAAGGATGAGAAATATGCTTATTTGTTTAGCGTAGATGCGGTGAATGAAGAGGTTTTAAACGGACTACCTTTCAGGGAAGCTTATAAAAAAGTCGGAGCAGCAATCGAAAATGGAGAATTCAGGGCGCCGGGAATTGTTAAACATACTCATGAGGGAAGCATCGGGAATCTGTGTAATGAACAGATCAATGCTTCATTTAAGGAGCTTTTGAAAAGCTTCAATTTTGAAAAGGTAGACAAAGCAGTTGAAGCATTAATCAGATAAAATAGAAAATTTAAAATAGGTTCAAATCCTTAAGAATACAGAATATAGAAATGAAGGTATCCAAAATAGCAAGTACCCTTGAGGGTTCAGAAATAATAAAAATTGCAGGTCAGATCAATGAATTGAAAAGTAAGGGTGAGCAAATTGCGAACCTGACTATCGGGGATTTTGATTCAAATATTTTCCCCATCCCCGATGAACTCAAAGATGGAATTGTTGAGGCTTATCAGGCCAACCAGACCAATTATCCACCAGCCGAGGGTGTGGCAGTATTGCGTGAGAACATTTCAACTTTCCTGCAGGAGCGCTTCGGTTTATCCTACAACAGTAAGCAAATTCTGGTTGCCGGTGGATCACGTCCATTGATCTATGGAACTTATATGGCTCTGGTTGATCCGGGAGACAAGGTGATTTATCCTACTCCATCATGGAATAACAACCATTATTGCCGTTTTACCGGGGCAACACAGGTCGCGGTTAAAACTTCAGCGGCTAATAAGTTTATGCCAACAGCTGATGATATCCGTCCTTACCTAAAGGGTGCTACATTGCTGGCCTTATGTTCGCCGCTCAACCCAACCGGTACTATGTTTGCCAAAAAGGATCTGGAAGAGATCTGTGATTTGGTAATTGACGAAAATAAGACTCGTGGAGCTGATGAAAAGCCACTTTATATTATGTACGATCAGATCTATTCCCTTCTAACCTTTGGTGATCAGTTTCATTTTGATCCGGTTACTTTAAGGCCCGAACTGAAAGATAGGGTGATTTATATTGATGGTATATCCAAATGCCTAGCTGCTACAGGAGTTCGTGTAGGCTGGGCTTTCGGTCCTGAACATGTGATCGATAAAATGAAAACGATTGTAGGGCATGTTGGAGCCTGGGCACCAAAGCCTGAGCAGGTAGCAACAGCTAAATTTTTAACTCAAACGAAAGAATTAAATAGTTACCTGACAAATTTTAAAGCAAAAGTTCAGAAAAGTCTGGATACTCTATATCAGGGCATAATTCAGCTTAAAGCGGATGGTTTTGCTGTAGACGCAATCAATCCGATGGGGGCGATCTACTTAACTGTTAAGGTCGATTATATAGGTAAAACCACTCCCGATGGAAATGTTTTGAAGGATAGTGCCGAAGTTAATTTTTACCTGATCAAAGAAGCAAAAATGGGTATTGTACCATTTTCGGCATTTGGTACAGATAGCGGTGTAAACTGGTTCAGAGCCTCTGTTGGAGGATGTTCTCTTGAAGATATAGAACAAATGATCCCCAGGATGCGGGCTGCACTCAGTAAGTTGAAATAATATGTATTAAACAAAAAAACCGGCCAATTAGCCAGTCATGGTCGGAAGAAAAATCTTCCGACTTTTTTGTTTTAAACAAGTTCGT
>CAYHGN010000028.1:30620-32309 GCA_964356005.1 uncultured Sphingobacterium sp. | reverse complement strand
ACTCGTATCATAAATGCAAATATCCAATTAATATTTATGGGTACACGGTAGCCTCCAGAGGGGGACAAAATCCTTCTTCATTGTCTATTATTCTTACAAAACCACCATTTCCATCCAGTCGGGTTGCAACTCTCCACTCTCAATTCTCCACTCTCAATTTTCAACTATTTAATCGATCTAAAATCATGTCCCACCTCAATACTCAGTAAAGACTCGTAGATCAATCGAATGACGTTGTCAACGTCTTCTTTATGAATCATTTCAACAGTGGTATGCATATAACGTAGTGGCAGGGAAATCAATGCGGAAACTACCCCATCATTTGAATAGGCAAAAGCATCGGTATCAGTACCGGTGGAGCGTGAAGATGCCTGGCGCTGAAAGGGAATATTATTTGCTTCGGCTGCTTTGATCAGTAATTTATTAAGATTGGTTTGAACTGCAGGGGCATAGGAAACTACAGGTCCTTTTCCACAGGCAAGATCTCCCTGGGTGATCTTATTGATCATCGGGGTCTGGGTATCATGTGTCACATCGGTGATAATTGCGATGTTCGGTTTTATCCGGTGTGCGATCATTTCCGCTCCGCGTAATCCAATCTCTTCCTGTACAGAGTTTACGATATAAAGTCCGAATGGCAATTTCTTTTTGTTCTCTTTGAGCAGGCGGGCAACCTCGGCAATCATAAACCCGCCGGCACGGTTATCAAGTGCCCTGCCTACATAATAACGGTTATTCAAGACCATGAATTCGTCTTCGTAGGTAACTACACAACCAACATGTATTCCTAATTCCTCGACCTCTTCTTTGGTGGTGCATCCGCAATCCAGAAAAATGTTTTTTAAGGTTGGAGCTTCTTCTTTTTCTCCGCTGCGGGTGTGGATAGCTGGCCAGCCAAATAATGCTTTGACTATTCCTTTATCGGTGTGAATATTAACCCGCTTTGATGGTGCGATCTGATGATCAGATCCACCGTTCTTGATCACGTAAATTAATCCATCTTTGGTGATATAATTAACGAACCAGGAGATCTCATCAGCATGAGCCTCTATTACTACCTTGAATTCGGCTTTTGGGTTAATTACTGCTACCGCGGTACCATAATTATCGACCATATACTCATCAGTAAAGGGTTTTATATAGTCAAGCCACATTCTTTGACCTTCCCACTCAAAACCGGTAGGTGAGGGATTGTTGATGTATTTTTCAAAAAACTCCAGTGATTTTTTAGTGACTACCGGAATATGTTTCTGCTCTTTTTTCTTTGCCATTATTTCTGTTCTTTCTTGGATTTCAATTTATAGCCGACCGGCTCTATGCTGCTTTTATTGATTTCAATTTTTTTTAATAAAAAGCGGTAAACCTGGTTGATCTTATCATCCAGCTCTTTAACCTTTATGTACAGATCCTGATTTTGCAGGAGGATCTGCCTGTAATATACAAAAGCACGCATTATTTCGATATTAATTTTGACCGCTTTGGGAGATCTTAATACAGAAGATAACATTGCAACCCCCTGCTCTGTAAATGCCATTGGGTTAATGCTGGAATGTTTGAGGTTTTTTAACCGGTCGCAATTTGCGACCAGTTGCTCCTTTTCTTCCAAAGTCAATTCGAACATAAAGTCATCAGGGAAACGATCCTTATTTCTTTTAACCTGTTCTTTTAATCGTTTCGTTTCAGTTTCAT
>CAYHGN010000028.1:0-30520 GCA_964356005.1 uncultured Sphingobacterium sp. | reverse complement strand
ATGTCGTTCATTGTTTCCGGTTCTTAAAACATTTTTTCCATGATCACGAAATCATGTCCATCCTTATGATAAGCTTTATCGGTTTCTGTAAAACCAAATTTAGCATAAAAACTTGTAGCATTTCTGCGTGCATTGCACCAGATCCGTTCGCAATTTTCTGTTTCCGCTATTTCGATCAGGTACTTTAATAGTTCCGTTCCAAAACCTCTGCCCTGGTATTCTTCAATCGTTGCAAATTTGCGTAACTGCATCTCATTCTCTTTCATGAATAACGAAACAACACTGATCAGCTTATTTTCATAAAATAAGCCCAGGTGTATACCATCGTCATCATTGTCAAGCATAGCCTTTTCGAATCCCTGATCCAGATACAAAACCTGCCGGCGAATACGCCAGGTAAGTTCAGGGGGGATTTGTTCTATGTGTGACATTTGTAAAGCTATTTACAAAGGCATATTCCCGTGCTTCTTCCTTGGGTTATTAACCACCTTGTTCTCAAGCATTTTAAAAGCTTTGATCAACTTTTTCCGGGTTTGGGATGGCTCAATCACCTCATCTATAAAACCTCTTTCAGCAGCCCTGTATGGGTTCGCAAAAATGTCTGAGTATTCTTTTTCCTTCTCAATCCAGCGGGCATTCGGGTCTTCGGCTGAGCTGATCTCTTTTTTGAAAATGATTTCAGCAGCTCCTTTAGCACCCATTACTGCAATTTCAGCTCCCGGCCAGGCGTAGTTCATATCTGCCCCAATGTGTTTTGAGTTCATCACGTCATACGCACCGCCATAAGCTTTACGGGTAATAACCGTTATTCTTGGGACAGTAGCTTCGCAGAATGCATACAACAATTTCGCACCATTTGTAATGATTCCATTCCATTCCTGATCAGTCCCAGGAAGGAAGCCGGGAACATCTTCCAGAACCAGCAGCGGTATATTAAAACTGTCGCAGAAACGTACAAAACGCGCACCTTTTACAGAAGATTTAATGTCTAAAACCCCGGCCAAAAAAGCAGGCTGATTTGCAACAATGCCAATGCTTCTACCCGCCAGACGCGCAAAACCAACCACAATATTTTCTGCAAAGTCTTTATGAATTTCCAAAAACGTACCCTCATCGCATACTTCAGAAATTACCTCACGGATATCATAGGGCTGTGAATTATTTTCCGGGATAATATCATCTAGTTTTGGCCTTGATTCTTCAGTACTTTCATAGGCCATAGTTGGAGCGTTTTCCTCACAGTTCTGCGGCATGAATGAAAGTAGTTTTTTTACATGGGTGATCGCATCTATCTCATTGCTGCAGGCAAAATGCGTGACACCTGATTTTGTTGCATGCGCTGTTGCACCGCCCAGCTCTTCTGAACTTACAATTTCATGAGTTACTGTTTTCACCACGTTTGGCCCGGTGACGAACATATAAGATGTATTCTCAACCATCAGGACAAAATCAGTAATGGCAGGGGAGTAAACTGCCCCTCCGGCACAGGGCCCCATGATTGCCGAAATCTGTGGGATAACCCCCGATGCCATGGTATTCCTGTAAAAAATATCCGCGTAGCCTCCTAATGAAACAACTCCCTCCTGAATCCTGGCGCCACCTGAATCATTCAGACCAATCAGTGGTGCACCATTTTTTATTGCCAGATCCATGATCTTACAAATCTTTTCAGCGTGAGTTTCTGAAAGTGAGCCGCCAAAAACAGTGAAATCCTGTGAAAAAACATAAACAAGTCTTCCATTGATACTGCCATATCCTGTAACAACGCCATCCCCCGGATAATGTTCCTTCTCCATACCAAAGTCCTTGGAACGGTGCATCACCAGCATTCCGATCTCTTCAAAAGTACCTTCATCCAGCAAAAAATGCAAGCGCTCCCTGGCAGTTAACTTGCCTTTTTTATGCTGACTTTCAATTCTCGCCTTACCACCACCCAGAAGGGCTGTTTCTTGCTTCTTCCTTAATATTTGAGTTCTTTTCTCCACAGTTTGAAGGATTATTATTGGTTTTCCGGAACCGTGAAAATACTAAAAAATGCATAAAGCAATTGAATAATTGCCTCTTTTTCTATTCGTTTAAATTAAAACTTCTATCCATTTTTAAATTTATCCCACAAACATTATAGATGTTGCTTCAAAATCATAATAGTGTTAAATATTCATTAATTTCGCAATAAAAATCATAATGTCCATTTCCAGACTTGTACCATTTATAGTTTTTTTTCTGCTTTACACTGATGTATTTGCTCAAAGCGAGAGTGATGAAAGTGCCATGATTCACAATTTTACGGGGGTTCAATATAAATCTCCTGACACTTCATTTTACATTAATTTCCGTTTCAGAATGCAAAACAGAATCGGAGCATTTACAACTTCTGGTGCTGATCTCAGATTCAATGAGTATGATGCCCGTGTCCGTCGCTTAAGAATGAGGGTGGATGGCTTTATCATCAATCCAAAATTAGCATATAGCATACAACTGGCATTTACACGTGGTGATCAGGATGTTGATAATACAGGTATTGCCAATATTGTAAGGGATGCAATCATCTTCTACCATTTTACCCCTAAGTTTTACATGGGATTTGGGCAGAATAAACTACCGGGAAACAGGCAGAGGGTTAATTCATCCGGACAATTGCAATTCGCAGACCGTTCAATTATTAATGGTGCAATGACTATTGACCGTGATTTCGGTTTTAAAGCTTATTTTCATAATAAGATTGGAGAGATGGATTATCATATTAAAGGTGCAATCACAACGGGTGAAGGTAGAAGTGTGAATACCACTGATGATGGGCTTGCGTATACCGGCCGCATAGAGTTTTTGCCACTAGGTTCTTTTACCGGTGAAGGTGATTATTCTGAGGGCGATCTTGAGCATGAACCTAAACCAAAAATTTCTATTGCGGCAGCTTATAGTATGAATAAGAAGACAAACAGGACCGGAGGACAACTTGGGAAGGAACTTTACAATCCGGTAGATATGGCAACCTGGATGATCGATGCCATTGGGAAATATAGAGGTTGGGCCTATTCAGTTGAGTATATTAAAAGGCATGTTGATAATCCGCTCACTTACAATGCTGCAGGAAGCCTGAGGTATGCTTTTACAGGAAACGGAATAAATCATCAGGCTTCCTATGTTTTTGCATCAAACATTGAATTAGCGTTTCGATATACGCGATTGACTCCTTCGGTTAAAATTCTGGCTCATGAAGACAGGAAAAATATACTTGAACTCGGTGCGACCAAGTATTTTAATAAGCACAGGGTTAAGATGCAGCTGAACTTGAATTATATGGCTACCGATCGTAATTATGCACTCCGGCATCCCGGCAATAAATGGGGTGTTTTAACACAATTTGAACTAGGTATCTAACATTGATTTTATGTAAATATTTCATAAAATTTCTTATTTTTAGAACATTAATGACAGTTTGTGTTAGTTTTGTAAAGTGATGAGGAATTTGTTAATTTTATGGTTATAGCACGATGAAAAGGGAATTTGCTAAAAAGCTATTCAGTTTTGTCATTTTATTTATCTTTTTCTCTAAGATGCTTATCTCCATTGCACCTTTAATCGCCGACCATATTGATAACCGAATCGTAAATGCTGTAATCATGCAGCTTGAAATTGAAACAAGCGCATCAAAGGGAGTTGATCAGGCTAAAGAGTCATTAAATAAAGGGGAATGGTTAAGTGGTATATTCAAGTTCAACCTTTCAAGTCCCCAAACTTGTATTGCATTGAAAAAATACAGTGCAAGAAGTCAATTTTTAACAGAATCATTTTTCCCATCTGTTCTCACTCCTCCTCCAAACTGTTAAATCTGATTTAACGCTTCACCATCCTATTCATTTTTTTTGAAAATTAATAATTCCATGTTAAATCATTTATTGATTGCAGCAATTTTTAATTTATTCAATCGCCTTTTACAGCGTTAAAATTCGCAATACTACTATTTCAATTTAGCATAATTAAATTGTTAATTAATTTATATTCAGCAACCTAACTATTGAAACATCAAAAGGAGCAATCCAGGGAATTAATACCCCACGTCTGGCAATGGAATTTTTAAAAGACAGTAATAACCGTTAAGTGTTTAGTATAAATCATGTCTGTCCCTAAATTCAGGGCCGAACATACAATCAGAAAAATTCAATATCTCAAAATAAGTTTTAATGGAAAAGAAAAATTCAATATTTAATTTTAGTCAGTATTTTGCTGCAAGCACTGTCAAAAAAGATTTCGCTGCCAGTATTGTTGTATTCCTGGTAGCCTTGCCTTTATGTCTTGGAATTGCACTTGCTTCGGGGGCTCCATTGTTTGCCGGTATTTTAACAGGAGTAATTGGCGGGATCGTAGTTGCATCTATCAGTGGATCTCAGCTTAGTGTCAGTGGCCCTGCTGCAGGTTTAACCGTTATTGTCTTTGGTGCTATCGCTTCCCTTGGTAACTATGAAACATTTTTGCTTGCGGTTGTACTTGCGGGAATAATTCAGATTTTTCTCGGAATATTAAAGGCAGGAATTATAGCGAACTATTTCCCTTCCTCTGTGATTGAAGGTATGCTGGCTGCCATAGGTGTGATACTGATTTTGAAGCAGATCCCACATGCTGTGGGCTTTGATTCAGATTTTGAAGGTGATGAAAGCTTTATGCAGCTCAATCAGGAAAATACTTTTTCGGCCTTGCTTTCCTCACTTGATATGATAAGTTATGGCGCTGTAATTATTAGTGCATTATCCTTACTGATTATGATCTATTGGCCGGGATTCAAAAAATTGAGTGCGATTCCTGCGGCAATTTTGGTGGTGATTCTTGGAATTGTTCTCAATATGGTTTTTCAGAATACGGGTATTGCCTTAAGTCCTGAACAATTGGTAACCATTCCTATTGTTAATTCATACAATGAGTTTATGGCTTTATTTGTTTTTCCTGATTTTGCACAAATTGGAAACAAGGAGGTATGGACTGTGGCTTTTACAATTGCCATTGTTGCGAGTATCGAGACCTTATTGAGTATTGAAGCAGTTGATAAAATGGATCCTTACAAAAGGGTTTCACCTACAAACAGAGAATTAGTAGCACAGGGTGTAGGAAATATGGCTAGTGGTATGCTTGGCGGACTACCAATGACTTCAGTTATTGTCCGTTCTTCTGTGAATGTTAATTCAGGTGGTAAGACTAAAATGGGGGCGATCTATCATGGTTTCTGGTTATTGCTTTCTTTACTTTTTATTCCGTTCCTGCTCAACAAAATACCATTAGCCAGTTTGGCAGCCATTCTTTTAATTACGGGTTATAAACTTGCCAGACTGAGTTTATTCAAGAAAATGTGGCGTAATGGCAGGGACCAGTTTATTCCTTTTGTGGTGACCGTGCTTGCTGTGGTTTTTACTGATTTATTGAAAGGTGTAGCCATTGGTATGATGATTGGAATCTTTTATATTCTCAGAACTAATCTCAGGAATTCTTAATTTCTACAAAATAGAAAATAATGGAGATTAGAATGTGATCAGGATTAAACTTGCACAGGAGGAATCATTTTTAAATAAGGCCGCAATTCAGCAAACCTTGTTGAAATTACCAAAAGAGTCGCATGTAATCATTGACGGTTCTGACTCATTGTTTATTGATAAAGATGTACTTGAAATCATTCATAATTTTAGGCATAACGCCTTTTCTAAGGGTACCATAGTTGAAATACTGAACATCCATGATCACTATGAGGTTCCGAACATGAAAGAATTTATACATAGCATAGAAAAAATTAATTAAAATGCCTAATATTCGGAATATTAAAGAACACTCAGAAGAGATGTCAGAGAACAGAGTCGAAAGACAAAAACGTGGTTATGAAGAATTACTGCAGGGTAACCGTGATTGGGTGGAGTTTGAAACCGCAAGAGACCCTGATTATTTTGCAAAATTGGCTGCGGGCCAGGAACCTGATGTTTTATGGATAGGATGTTCGGATAGCCGGGTACCCGCAAATGAGGTAACTAATACTAAGCCGGGTCAGGTTTTTGTTCACCGCAACATCGCAAATGTCTGTGTACATTCAGACATGAATATGCTGAGTGTTCTCGATTATGCAGTCAATGTGTTGAAAGTAAAGCATGTTATTGTTGCAGGGCACTATGGTTGTGGCGGGATAGCTGCAGCATTAAGTAATAAACAATTCGGACTCATCGATAACTGGCTCAGGCATATCAAAGATGTTTACCGTTTACATAGTAATGAACTGGATAGGATCACAGATGAGAATGTGAAACTAAATCGTCTGGTGGAATTAAATGTAATAGAGCAGGTTTATAATTTATGTAAAACTACAATCGTTCAAAACGCCTGGCGTGAACGTGAAGATCTGGAGATACATGGCTGGGTAATTGATCTGAATTCCGGACTTGTGAAGGATCTTCAGGTTACCGCTAAATCAAGCGAATACCTCGGAAAGGTATTCAAACTGGATGAGTCGAAAGTGAAGTAATATTTTTTAACATGGCTTCGATATAAAATCATACTGATCTATTTTAAAAAGAATAATTTTCTCAGGTTTTAGAAAGCAATGTCTGTGTTTCTTTGGTCCTGCCTTCCCGTGTTCTGCCATATTTTTTTGCTGCAGATGTAAAAGTTACCACGAAATTCAGCATTGCAAAAACCATAGAATACGGGATTATTTCAAATGACATTGGGGCTGCTCATCCCGATGAAATACTGCACCGGGTAAAATAAACCTTGCCGGAGGGAGTAGCTTCCGGCTATTGATAATTTGCAACAGAACGCAATTTCTTGCCGGAAATACTCCGGAGGAAAGGGCTGAAATAAGCTATAACACACAGGTATTGATTTCCAAATTCAAATCTTATTTAGCGCACATGTGTCGCGTGTGCTTTTAAACAGACCCTGCTTTCTAAAAAATAAGATATTCAATCTAAACTTACCACAACAAGGTTTTATATCGATCTTATGATTTATCTAATGGGTAGCGAAATTAATATATTCCGTTCGCTGCCCTTTTTTATTCCTTATCCAGAAATGGGTAACGGTAATCTTTAGGCGGGTCAAATGTCTCCTTAATTGTTCTGGGAGATACCCAGCGCAATAAATTAATCATAGAACCAGCTTTGTCATTTGTTCCTGATCCTCTGGCACCTCCAAATGGCTGCTGGCCAACTACAGCACCGGTACACTTATCATTCAAATAGAAATTTCCTGCGGCATTTCTCAAAGCATGGGTGGCTTTAGCTAAAGCATATCGATCTTGTGCTAAAACAGCTCCAGTAAGGGCGTAAATTGACGTTTTGTCTATAATTTCGAGCGTTTTTTCAAAGTCTTTATCTTCAAAAACATAGATTGTTAGCACTGGTCCGAATAATTCTTCACACATGGTCACATAATACGGGTCTTTGGTTAATAAAACTGTCGGCTCAATAAAATAGCCTTTGGATTTATCATAATTGCCCCCGGCGATAATCTCAAGATTCTTGTCTTTATTTGCTCTGTCAATGTATCCGGCTAATTTATCAAATGATTTTTCATCGATAACTGCATTAATAAAATTACCAAAGTCCTCTGTAGGCCCCATTTTAAGGCTTGCCAGATCGCGCTTTAATAATTCCTTAATTTTTGGCCAAACAGAGGCTGCAATATAAACCCTCGATGCAGCCGAACATTTCTGTCCCTGGTATTCGAAAGCTCCACGCAGAATAGCTGTACTGGAGGCCTCCACATCTGCAGAACCATGCACCAGAATGAAGTCTTTGCCACCTGTTTCACCAACAATGCGAGGGTAGGTTTTGTATTTATGGATATTATTGCCAATTGTTTTCCAGATATCCTGAAATACTGCAGTAGATCCGGTGAAATGAATTCCAGCAAAATCCGGGTGATTAAAGATTACTTCTCCGGCATCCGGCCCTGAAACGTAAACCAGGTTTATTACCCCATCAGGTAATCCTGCCTCACGGAAGATTTGCATCAAAATATTCGCCGAATAGATCTGAGTATTGGAGGGCTTCCACACAACCACATTTCCCATCATGGCTGCCGAACTTGGAAGATTACCTGCTATAGCAGTAAAATTGAAAGGTGTCAGTGCAAAAACAAAGCCTTCAAGTGGTCTTTGTTCGAGGCGGTTCCAGCTGCCACGTGGGGATACAGGGGGCTGCTGTTCGTAGATTTCGCACATATACTTAACATTGAAGCGCAAGAAATCTATGAGTTCGCAAGCCGCATCAATTTCCGCCTGAAATGCATTTTTTGATTGCCCCAGCATGGTGGCTGCATTTAGTTTATAACGATATGGCCCCGCAATCAGGTCTGCTGCCTTTAAGAATATTGCTGCACGTTGTTCCCATGGTAGATTTTCCCATTCAGATTTTGCAGCAAGAGCAGCATTGATTGCATCGGTAACATGTTTTTTGGTACCCTGATTATATTTGCCCAGTAAATACTGATGATCATGTGGCGGATGGATATTTACTTTTTTATCAGATCTGATTTCTTTGCCACCGATATACATAGGTATATCAATTTGCTCCGCTCTGGCTTCAGCAAGTGCATCTTTTAATAATTGACGCTCTCTGCTTCCTGGCGCATAATTCAATATAGGTTCATTTACCGGTGGAGGTACCTTGAAAAATCCTTTTAACATAATTGGTTTAATTGGTTGGGGCAAAGATAAGGGTTTGAGGGAATTCTGCGGATTAATTTGTCTCCCGAGAATTGAGGAGGTAGCTTCCTCATCAAATAGTAATATCAGCTCTGCTGTATGCAAATTTTATAAATCATGCTTAAGAATTTTCAGAACTGATTAGAATCAGGCAAATGCATGATAACCCTCACTATATATCCGCTTTTTATTGACGAATTTTAAATAATACTGTTTATCTATCATTTAAAAACAAATATTATGAGCAAGGATGTAATTGGAGCTGAAAAGGCAACTGGAAATTTAAAAACAATGAAGGGTCTGGTATACCAGGGTCCGGGCGAAAAAAAATGGATGGATGTTCCAAAACCCGGAATCATTGCTCCAACTGATGCTGTGGTTAAAGTGTTAAAAACAACCATATGTGGTACGGATTTGCATATACTAAAAGGGGATGTACCAGCTGTAACCAAGGGGAGGATATTGGGGCACGAAGGTGTTGGTATTATTGAAGAAGCAGGTAGTGCCGTTAATAATTTTAAAAAGGGAGATCATGTTCTGATATCCTGTATTACCTCCTGTGGTAAATGTGAGTATTGTAAACAGCAGATGTATTCTCACTGTGAAGATGGTGGTTGGATACTCGGGCACCTGATTGATGGCACGCAGGCCGGTTATGTACGAATCCCGCATGCGGATAATAGTCTGTACCTGATACCAGAGGGAGCGAATGAAGAAGCTCTGGTGATGTTAAGTGATATTTTGCCTACCGGGCATGAAATAGGCGTACTGTATGGTGCAGTCAAGCCCGGTGATACAATCGCCATTGTGGGTGCTGGTCCGATAGGTATGTCTGTATTGCTCACAGCGCAGTTTTATTCCCCTTCAAAAATCATTATGATTGATATGGACGAAAACCGTCTTGAAGTTGCTAAGACCTTTGGAGCTACCCATACAATTAATCCTCTTAAAGGAGATGTGGCAAAATTAATTGCTGAGCAAACCAAGGATGGGGTTGATGTAGCTATTGAAGCAGTAGGCATACCCCAAACCTTTGATATTTGTCAGAACATTATACGCCCGGGAGGTCATATCGCCAATGTAGGTGTACATGGAAAGAGTGTGGATCTGCAGCTGCAAAAATTGTGGATACAGAATATTACAATTACTACCGGTTTGGTAAATACAAACACTACACCCATGTTGTTAAAAACAGTGCAAAGCAACAAAATACAGCCGGAAAAGCTGATTACTCATCGTTTTACATTTGACAAGATACTGGATGCTTATGAAGTATTTGGTAATGCTGCAAGAGAGAAAGCGATAAAGGTGATTATTGGGGATTAATCGTTAAGCTGGCATAAAGAAATTAGCCATTATTGTTTACGATAAAACAAATGTTTAAAAGGTAATTGCAAAATATTGCTAAATAGTAGTATTTTTACTACCTTTAAGCTTTTAGTCAAAAACAGATAGTAAAGTTGAAATCATCAGGGTTTCATAGACAGATTAAAAAAAATGGATGGTTGCATATCCGTACAAGTGGAAGTCATTACAATGAAAGCAACGCAAACAGTGCAAATCATTATTGAAAAAAGCAAAAATGCTTTTTGGGCTTATGCACCTGATTTGGAGGGAGTGACAGGTGTTGGAGAAACTGTGCAGTTGGCAAAGGAATCTGTTATTGAGAGTGTAGATATACAGAAGGAACTTGGAAACATACCGAATATTGACTATAATTTTACATTTAACTTTGATGTTGAAAGCTTGTTAAATTATTATAAAGGCATATTTACAAACTCAGCGCTTGAGAAGATAACCGGCATTAATCAAAAGCAATTGCAACACTATGCTTCTGGTTTGAAGAAGCCACGCGAGGCGCAAATCTATAAAATTGAAATAGGCTTGCACCGGTTGGCTGAAGAACTTTTAGCGGTAAAACTCTGAACTTTCTGATTGTAATCTAATTCTTTTTGATTTACTGATATTAAAACAACATACCAGCATTCAAAGTATTTATTATCAGTAGTTTAAGTCAAAAATTAGAATTAAAAAAATCCGGTTGCTCAGCTTCCGGATTTTAAATTCTAAAACAATTCTAATTGCTGCGGTGTTTCCGGGCGCTCTTTTTCGTCTTTTCCATAGAATAATTCCATCATGCCGAATTGCTTATCGGTGATCGTCATAATACCGACATGTCCTTTGGGAGGTAATATTTTTTTCACTCGTTTAATGTGTACATCTGCATTTTCCCTGCTACTGCAATGCCTCAGGTAGATGGAAAACTGAAACATGGTAAAGCCATCTATCATAATATCTTTACGAAACCGGCTATAAATCTGCCTTTCCTTTTTTGTTTCGGTGGGCAGGTCGAAAAATACTAAGATCCACAAAATTCGGTATTCATTTAAGCGCATTGATCAAAAGGGTAATGCATCATTGTTATTTGTACTACTTTCAGATTCGCTTGACTTATCAGTCACCTTTGCTTCAGAGTTTTCAACTAAATCATTATAAATCGACTTATATTTTGATCCAAAACCTTTTATTGAGGGATAGCTAATTCTTCGCAAGGAACCCTCATAACATTTAGCCAGAGAGGATGTGGTGCTTTGCAGGCCAACCATTAATGGACTTTTGTACTTGTCAAATTGTACGTCAACGGTGGCAATACCCAACAGTTGTGATTTAATGGATGTTCCCAGCTCCAGAAAATTTTCACCTTTATCGATGATTTTTAATACAATCTGATCTACATAAGGTCGATATGGTTCCATAATATCATCGGCAAGGCAATAGGCATTATATTTATTCCGGTGATGTATTCCCAGGGTAGGGAGTAATCCGGTACAAACCAGTCCCCTGGCTACAATGGCCCGTAATATGGCATAACCGTAATTCAGCAGATTATTCGGAGGATCGCCTTCACGGCCTCTGAAGAATTCGATTTTCTTTGGGAATACATTTTTCCATTAATAGGCTGCCGCACGTCCCTCGTAATTATCAGGATCGCCCGAGCGTACAGATCGGATCCAGTACAGCATGTTTTCATGTTCAATGCCACGTTCTGCCAGTACAGCAGCCTGATTCATTATTTTAGCCTGAACGGTCTGCTGCCAGAGTTGTTTTTTTAAGGGCTGAGATGCATCAATCTGATAGCGGAAGCGCTCACTTTGTATATCATGTCCGTCTAAAGGTAACATCATACCGGTGGGGTGGTGGCTATGGTTACAAGTGATTATTGCGGCATTATTTTCAAGAAGTGCGGCGATGCAGCCATGTGTAATGGTGATCTGATGATGATCGAGAAGTACAATTCCAATGTCCTCGATCGGAATAGTTTTTAAGGATTCTTTTTCACCCAGATCTTTTAAATGGGGGAGTTTAATTGATAATTGATCCTGTTGCAGACTAAGATAGGCCGGGTTACTGAAAAGAAGTGTTCTTTTAATCATATTTCCTATTTTGCCTGTATATGTATGTGTTATCTATTTGAATATACTCATTAACCCTGAAAATCAAGAATTGCATACTTGATTTTCAGGCTAATGATTGTTCCGGGCCGGTTCTGACTTGGGGCAAGGATTGCGTAAAAGTGTTAAGCGGGGATTCTTCAACTGGCAAGAAGATAATTACCAGACAGCCATGGATCTAAAAGCGCTTTGACCGGAATTTAAATTCATTTTTTTATAGTGTTTTACAAATAATTATAAAACTTAATTGTACTTTATAACCGAGTAAATTTAATATTGTATTTTTAATTTACTCGGTTATAATTTTCCGATAAGGTGAGTTAAAGCATATAAAAGGGAAGTATAAAGGATTCCTTCCCTGCCTGTATAGTTATCTTCTCCTGAGTAAATAACCCAGTTCTGAGTAGTTTGAAGATCTTTAATGCATTGATAAAATCCTGCCTTTAGCACGGGCGCTTTACTGTATTTTATTTCTATACAGGCCACAGGTTTCATTCCTTTTACCAGAATAAGGTCAACCTCAGCACCATGCTGGGTGCGATAATAAAATGGCCTGACATTGGCAGGTAAATGGCGTATGATTTCTTCTATGACATAACCTTCCCAACTACCGCCAATCACTATGTTTCCCTGAAGTTCCCGCACAGAAGGGATGCCGCATAGCGCGTGCACAATACCACTGTCTCGAACATAAACCTTTGGTGATTTAATAATGCGCTTGTTTACATTTGCGAACCAGGGCTGCAGCCTGCGTATCAGGAAGGCTCCTTCCATATAATCAAGGTAGCGTTTCACACTGGGGCCGCTGATGCCTAATGCCCGTGCATAATTTTCGATATTCAGTATGGTGCCCGTGCCATTGGCCAGCATTTCCCAGAAATTTCTGATAATCACTGCGGATAGGTTAACACCAAACATCAGGGAAAGGTCGCGTTCTACATAACTGCGGATAAAACTATCGGCCCATCGGTGAAAAGCCGGATCGTCTTTTGCTGTCAGTGCCGGAGGATAGCCACCCCTGAACCAATGCCGCTGCATTCCGTAGCGGCTGCTTTTAGCTTCACTGAGATTAATCGGACTGAGTTCTATATAGGCTATTCGACCTGGCAGGCTTTCGCTTACACCCTTTACCAGTTCAGGGCTGGCTGAACCCGTCAGCAGGAAACGTCCCGGCCGACGTAATTCATCAATCTCAGGACGAAGGGCAGCAAAGAGCTGGGGCATCATCTGTACTTCATCCAGTAGCACCAGTCTGTCCCGGTTGGCTTCAAAGAAAATTTCAGGATCCACCAGTTTACGCTGATCAGAGACACGCTCCAGGTCAATATAAACCACATCATTTTTCAGTTTGCGTGCTATACTTTTAGCCAGGGTAGTTTTACCTACTTGCCGGGGGCCAAGTATCGCCACTGCCGGAAACTCCCGGAGAAGCACTTCGATTTTTTGTAGGGAATCTCTGCGTATCATGTTACAAAGATAAAAGTAAATACCGAGTAAATTCATAATATAATTTTGAATTTACTCGGTAAAATTAATTGCTTAATTTGTATATCGAATATTTAAAGGTGCTTGAATTTGCCTGATATGGTTAAAATCCTGGCTAGTGTATTGGATTAATACCTCCAGATATCGTCGAAGCCATTCTTGATTTGCTTAAGCTCCTCCGCAGATATTGTTCCTATTTTACGAACCAGGCGTTCTTTGGAAACGGACCGAATATGAAAGGTAAGAATTTCAGAACTTTCGCGAAGCTTATTCAATGCATCGGGTTTGAGGAGGACATTGCCCTTATATCCTTTGATCTTTGTCGTGAGCGGGCAACAGACCACCGTGTTTAAATAAGTGTTTGCAAGATTTCCGCTCACAATCACTACCAGACGGGTACCGGATTGTTCGCTCCCTTTAACAGGGTTCAGATCGGCGTACCAGAGTTCAGCCTGCTTCATTTTCCAGCTGCTCAAAATAATCAGCCATGCCTTCTTCAGCTATTGCCAGTAAATCGGCATCTTCAGCCATTTGCTTATACGAGCGGATATAGGAGGCCCGGTTCAGGTGATCAAGGTAAAGCCGGAGCGCCTGTTCAATCAACTTATTTTTGGGCATTGAGAGTTCATTTGCTTTTTCTTCAAGCAGTTTAAGGAGCCCATCAGGAAGGGAACTGGTAAAAGTTGCCATACAATATATTTATGTATTACAAATATAAAAGATATTTACAAAATATAATATGATGATTAGGGATGAAAATCAGGATTCCAAAATAGTATGGATGATCTTGAATTGATATTACTCAGGATCAAAGGAGTAGGAAGAATCTTCTTCATTTGCCGGGACTTTTCCTTAAAAAACAAAGCCGGTTTTACCCGGCTTCATTCCGATTGGGGACACCCCGATCCAATTTTTTAACTAATCAAATATATTAATTTAATCTTTAATTTGAAAATTTGATTTTCTTATTGTTGTTCGGAGGTAGGCTATAACATGTATTTATTGCTTTTGAATCAATTAAGGCATTCAATTCAAATTTCCCTGATAAATTCAGCACGCTAAGCTAAAGATCAATTATGTATTTTTGCCCTAAGCTTAAGAATGAAACTACTCCGACTTTTATTATTCCCTTTCTCCATTCTGTATGGCATTATAGTTATACTCCGAAACCTTGCCTACGATTTCGGGATATTTAAGTCGCAGAAATTTGAGCTGCCTGTAATTTCTGTTGGGAATTTGTCTGTTGGAGGTTCCGGTAAGAGTCCAATGACCGAATACCTTATCCGTTTATTAAAGGATAATTATAAAATCGCAACATTAAGCAGGGGCTATGGACGCAAGACGTCAGGTTTTCTATATGTAGATGCAAATTCTGCAAGTTCAGAATCAGGTGATGAACCGCTTCAGTTCAAACGTAAATTCAGGGAGATTACAGTGGTAGTCTGTGAAAATAGAACTGAGGGAATTCTAAGGCTTAAGCCGGATCATGAGCTGATCATTCTGGATGATGCCTTTCAGCACCGTGCAGTTAAGGCAGGATTAAACATTCTGCTTTTTGAGTACAGTACTTTGTTTAAACAACAATGGCTTCTGCCCACAGGCGATCTCCGGGAGCCAATGTGGGCTGTTGATCGGGCTGATATTGTAGTGGTATCGAAATGCCCTGCAAGAATGAATACCGAGCAGCAAAATGAATTAAGTAGCAGATTTCATACTGAAAATCTGTTTTTTTCATTTCTTAAGTACGGGCAATTAAAATCTTTCAACGAAAATACTCCTGATCGAAGTCTTACTTCGATCAATCAGAATAGCAAGGTAATTCTACTGACCGGTATTGCTAATGCTGCTCCGTTGCTGTCAGAGCTGGCCTCTTATGGGCCTGAACTGTTTCACCATCAATATCCGGATCACCATCAGTTCAGCGACAAAAATATCGCTAAACTTGTAAACGAATTTAATGAGCTTAGTGGAGACGATAATTTAATCATCACCACTGAAAAAGATGCTCAGCGATTAAGAATTGCGGGCATCCAAGAACAATTAAAGGAATTAGCTATTTATTACCTGCCGGTTGAAGCAGCATTTAAGGAGCCAGAAGAGACAAGATTTAATAATTTAATAGTACAATATGCATCAAAATTTACAGGCAACAACTCAATACATCAAGAAAAAAATTGATGATTTTGAGCCTGAAATCGGAATCATTTTAGGCACAGGTTTAGGTGGATTGGTTGCGGATATCGAAATTATCCACAATTTAATGTACTCCAATATTCCAAATTTTCCGATTTCAACCCTTGAATTTCACTCCGGGAAGCTGATTTTTGGAATGCTCAGCGGTAAAAGGGTTGTTGCGATGCAGGGCCGACTTCATTACTATGAAGGTTATGATATGAAGCAAATTACCTTTCCTGTCAGGGTAATGAAAATGCTTGGGATATCAGATTTGTTTGTTTCAAATGCAAGTGGTGCCCTGAACCCTGAATATCGAAAAGGCGATTTGATGATCATTCATGATCATATTAATATGCAAAGTGATAACCCACTTCGCGGAAGAAATTCTGAAAGTCTGGGACCCCGTTTTCCGGATATGAGCGAACCGTACGACAAAACACTGATTGAAAAGGGCATGGAAATTGCCAGTAAGAATAATATTCGCTGCCATTCAGGAGTTTATGTTTCTGTAAATGGACCGAATCTTGAAACAAGGGCTGAATACCGTTTTTTACGTTTGATCGGAGCTGATGCGGTTGGAATGAGTACGGTGCCCGAAGTTATTGTTGCTAACCATATGGCACTCCCTGTTTTTGCTATTTCAGTATTGACAGATGAGGGCTTTCCGGATACACTTAAAGCAGTATCATTAGAAGAGATCATAAAAACTGCAGAAGAAGCTGAACCCAAAATGACTAAAATATTAAAAGACCTCATTCTGGAACTTTAATGATCAAACGCTTAGCCTTAGGATTGGTTTTATTGCTGTATCTGTTTGTTTCAGAGGCATTTGCTCAAAGAACGGTCCGTGCTGAGGGAAGCGTTGGCTCTTCAGGCCGCATGGGTCAGACAGGGGAGCGGGATACATCCCTTAATAAAACCAGTGATGCAGATTCTATTTATTACTTTGCCAGACATATCCGTTACACCAATATCCATTTGTTGAAAGAAGGCACCCAAACCATGGGAATTGATACAACTGTACATAATTTTCAAAATTATAGCGTATTATTTCAGCCTAAAATGCCTACAATCGGACTTGGAAATGCTGGAATTGCATATCGTGAAATGCTTTTCAATCCGTCAAGAACTATTGGTTTCGATGCGGGTTTTCATAGTCTTGACCTCTACCGCCTAATACAGGATTCAATAAAATTCTACCGGGCCAAATCCCCCTATACCGAATTGTATTATGTAAATGGAAAAACGCACGAGCAGGTATTCAAAGTGACCCATTCCCAAAATGTGAAGCCTAATCTTAATGTGGGGGCCCATTATAATCGCCTGACCGGAGATGGTTTTTATGTGAATCAAAAGGCAGATCATCTGAATGCAGCACTGTTTGCCTGGTATGAATCACCTAAGAAACGCTACAACATACTCGGCGATGTAATTTTCAATACTTTAAAAGCGGGTGAAAACGGATCCACCAGGAATGATACCATTTTTAAGGAAAACTCTTTGGATAAAATGGCAGAGCCGGTCTATTTAAAAGCTACGGGGGCAGATCGCCCTATGCAAACCTGGCGTCAGACACAATTTTTTCTGAAGCAATTATATTATCTCGGCAGAATGGATAGCGTTCAGGGTCCTGATTCTTCCGAAAGGATTTTACCTACACAGCGTGTATCCCATACCCTAACTTATACTCGTGATCAATACAAGTTTTTTAGAAATGAAGAGGATTTATATGGAGCTTTTCCTACTCTTCCTTCCCAATCGTTTACGTTGACCAATGATTCTACTAAAGTTTCGAATCTCCGGAACGAGTTTTCTTATAGTTTCTACCTGAGGGGGAAAGCCCTGAGTTTTATCAAGAATGAGCTTAAACTCGATCTGGGTATTCAAAATGATTTATATCATTATGAACAGCTTGCCTATAAAACTAATTTCTCAAATACAATGCTAAAAGCAGGTCTCGGATACCGTTTTAGCGATAAGGTAAATATTGACGCAGATCTAAATCAAATTGTACAGGGTAAGAATGCAGGAGACTTTTTCTATGAAGCCAATACCAGCTTCTTATTGAGTAAGTCAATTGGAAGGATTGTACTCGGGGCATACATTCAAAATAAATCTCCTGAACAGATGTATGAGCGTGTCGATTATCAGTACCACAGCTGGAGCCGAAACTTTGATAAGTCGAAGATCAGCAACCTCTCTTTTCTGTACCAAAATCTGAAATATAAACTGGCAGCAAAAGCTGAGTATTTCCTCGTCAGTAATTATCTCTATTTTAAAGAAACTACGAGTGCGAAACAGATAGCTCCTGATCAGTTTGGTACTAATATTAATCTGCTGAAGATTAGCCTTTCAAAGGATTTTAAATTCGGGAAGTTTAATCTTGATAATCATATAGTTTATCAAAAGACTGATGTTCAGGATATTATCAGGACTCCTGAGATATATACCTATAACAGTTTCTATTATGCAAGCAGGTTATTTAAGGTACTTTATACCAATGTTGGTTTTGATATTCGTTTTAATACCCCGTTCAAAGCACCGGCCTATGCCATTAATGTAAGTCAATTTTATAATGACAATACTCCTCTTGAATATTCCACTTATCCGGTAGTGGATGTATGGGTAAGGGCTACTTTAAAGCGGGCAAATCTGTTTCTTAAATACGATTATGTCAATCAGGGATTACTTTCGAGAGGATATTATACAGTCAGATCTTATCCAATGCAGGATAAAGTTTTAAAGTTTGGGGTTAGCTGGAAATTCTATAATTAATGGATAATTGACTGTCAACTGTCAACTAAATCTTAAATTCCTTTCACAACAGATTAATTATAGTTAATTTTGATTCTTAATGAGATTCCTGTCGCCCGGATTTTTATTTGCCCTACTGACAATCGCTATACCTGTCATTATCCATCTTTTTAATTTCCGGAAGTTCAAGAAAGTATATTTCAGCAATGTTCGTTTTTTAAAGAACATTCAGATCCAAACATCTTCAAGGCAACATCTTAAAGACAGATTGATTTTGGCCACCCGGATTCTTGGCATAAGTTTTTTGGTTTTAGCATTTGCTCGTCCATATATCCCGGTTGCAGATCAAAAAGATATATTTCAGCAACAGATTTTGAGCATTTATATCGACAATTCCTACAGTATGGAAGCTGTGAATAAAGAAGGAACCCTACTGGATGAGGCGAAAAGAAGAGCCAGAGAGATCGCATCAGCCTATAGCTTAAATGATAAATTTCAGCTTCTTACGAATGATTTTGGAGGTAAATACCAAAGACTGCTGAGTTTTGATGAGTTTCAAACGGTAGTTGATGAAGTCAGTATCAGTCCTGCTAATCGAAAACTGGATCAAATAATCAGCCGGCAAAAGGATGTATTTCTGAAAGAACCAAATTCTCAAAAAACGGTATACCTCATTTCTGATTTTCAGAAAAACATGCTTTCGGTAGCTACTATTCCTGCTGATAGTACCCTGAAAACACGTCTTGTCAGGTTAAATTCAAATGCTCAGCCAAACATTTCGATAGATTCAGTGTGGTTTAACACTGCTATTCATAAACCGGGCGATTCTGAGAAACTGATGGTACGTCTCCGAAATAATTCAGATGAAGAGGCTTTAAATATTCCTGTAAAATTGCAGATTAATAAGGTTCAAAAGGCTTTGGGTAGTATGACGATTAAGCCGAGGACTACTCAAACAGATACGCTAACTTTCAGCGGATTGCAATCAGGATGGCAGGAATCTCAAATAGAAATTACCGATTTCCCTGTAGTTTTTGATGATAAGTTCTATTTCAGTTTTAATGTTCAGCCCTCACTTTCTTTACTCATTATCAACGGGAATGTAGAGAATGAATATCTGAACTTAGTTTATCGTTCTGATCCATTTTTTAAAGCTGTGAATGTTTTCGCCGGTAATATTAATTACTCAGGATTAGCAAAATATCCATTGATTATATTGAATGAGGTTGCAGCAATCAGTGATGGATTGGGCCAGCAATTGATTAACTATATTAGAAATGGCGGCAGTCTGATTGTTTTTCCGGATCTGGAAAATGATCAGTCCGATTTAAAGAAATTTCTTAGTTCAGCAGGTACTGATGTTCCCCTGCAGGTTTTGAGTACCGAGAATAAGGTTTCAATAATTAATCTGGAGCATCCTGTCTTTCAGGGTGTTTTTGATAATGTCCCAAAGCAAATGGACTTGCCGGTTGCGAAAAAATACATTCGCTACAGTTCTCAGAATACTACAAGCCGGCAAAATTTACTCGAAATGCAGGGTAAAATCTCATTTTTTAGCCAATACCGTCTTGGTTCAGGGAAAGTATATTTGTCGGCAGTACCTTTGAGTTCAGAAACGAGTAATTTTGCTAGACATTCCGTATTTGTGCCTATCATGTATCAGACGGCTCTTTTATCTCTACGAAATCAGAATTTGTTTTATAAGTTGAATATAGAGCAGCAAATTGAATTGCCTAAAATATCCTTGAACTCAAATCAAACGCTTAAATTGAAGAATGATAAGTTTGAAGCTATACCAGATCTGAGGCAAAATGAGAATTCATCTCAATTATACATTGCTGATCAGATCAAACAAGCAGGAAATTATCAGTTAATAAAAAACGATAGTCTGATCGCAGTGCTTTCGTTTAACGAAGCCGGCTCCGAATCGGATATGAGCTATGCTAATGATGAACAGATAAAGGAATTATTCCCTAAGCAAAAAATGGAAATCTTAAATACTGTTCCGGGTTCCTTGACGAATGCTGTAAAATCTATTAACCAGGGGACTTCCTTGTGGAAAGTTTGTCTGATATTGGCCTTAGTTTTTTTTGCTGCTGAGATTTTACTCATACGCTTTTATAAAAGAATTCAAATTAAACCTTTAAACAATTGAAGAATTTATTAATTCAGTCTGCAAAAATTTTAGATCATCAAAGTCCTTTCAACGGAAAGATTGCTGATGTTTTGATACATGAAGGAAAGATTGCTGAAATAGCAAAGAAAATCAGTGTTTCAGACAAGAGCACAATCACAATCTCTGCAAAGGGGCAGGTACTTTCGCTTGGTTTTTTTGATCTCAATGTTAATTTTGGGGAGCCCGGTCTCGAAACCAAAGAAGATATGGGCACGGGTTGTATGACCGCAGCTGCAGGAGGCTTTACCGGCCTTGCCTTGATGCCAAATACCCAGCCCCCGATTCATTCAAAGGCAGAGGTTTCTTATCTGATCAGTAAATCCAGAAATAATCTGGTAGATATTTATCCTCTGGGTTGTATAAGCCATAACAGAGAGGGTAAGGAGCTTGCAGAAATGTACGATATGCAGCAATCCGGCGCCCTAGGCTTTACAGATGGTAACAGGCCGGTATCGGATTCAGGTTTGATGAGCAGGGCCTTATTGTATACCAAATCATTTAATGGACTTATTCTCTCATATGCTGAAGATCAGGATATTGCCGGGAAAGCTAAAATGAACGAGGGCCTGATGAGCACTTATCTGGGGATGAAAGGAAATCCATCGCTTGCTGAAGAATTGATGATCTCGAGGGACCTATATCTCGCTGAATACAATGATTGCCGGATACATTTCAGTACAATTAGTTCTGCAAAAAGTGTAGACCTAATCAGAAAAGCTAAAAAGGCAGGAATTAAAGTAAGCTGTGATGTGGCTGTTCATCAATTGATTTTTACGGATGATGATCTTGAAGGATTTGACAGTAACTTTAAGGTTAAGCCACCCTTTCGGACTAAAAAAGATCAGAAGGCACTACTTGCAGGTCTAAAAGATGGAACTATCGATGCGATTGTCACTCAACACAGTCCGCATGAAATAGAATTTAAAAATGTCGAATTCGAGATCGCATCTTATGGGATCACCGGTTTACAAACTGCACTTCCTATTGCCCTGAAAGCTGGCTTAAGTCTGGAGACTATTATCGAAAAAATGGCAATTGCTCCAAGAAATATTCTCGGAATTACAATTCCTGAATTGAAAACCGGAAATTCTGCTAACTTTATTCTGTTTAATCTGGAAGAAGAGTGGGAGTTGAATGAGGAGAACAACAGATCTAAGTCATCGAATTCACCTTTCTTCGGAAAATTATTGAAAGGAAAAGTGAAACTTGTATATAATAATGGCCAGTATATTATATTTTAAACAAAAAATATGAATACAAGTATTGATCAGGCAATGAACGCGGCCCTGGCGCAGTTTGCTTCAGTAAACAAACAGGAATATAAGTCATTTTCAAAGGCTTTGACTGGTGTTTTTAATCTTGAGAAGCCCTATCTTCAAAAAGTCGATGCGCTTGATAGTGTTTTTGATGAGCAACCCATTTTTGAACCATTGCGTGAATTGTTTTTTGATTTATTACTAATTAACTTTCTTAACGAAGACATTCGCAAACTTGAAGAGGATTATCTTGATTCACCTGAGTGGGAGAAAATTGAAGAAAGTACGATTGACCGTGGCACAGAGCTACTGAACCTTTTGCTCTATTTACAGGAATGCCTGGACGAAGCAATTGAACCAGAGCTGGGTGACTTCCTTCGTGAATTTTTGCTTGTAGATGAGGACGAATTTCAGGATGAACATCGTATTTATGAGGAAGTGATTGCTAACCAGATTCTTATAGATAGTGATCTGAAAGAACTCGCTCGCGTAACTGCCGAAATTCCTGATGATTCTGAATTAAAGGAATTATTTTTCCCGATGATTGGCTTTTTCAGGGATGTCAATCCCTCAGAAAAGGATTTCAATGATTTTGTAAGTCACAGTGCAAATCCGGATTTTGATTCTGCAGTATATTCTCTTTTAATTTCATATAATTCACAAAACTAAACCAAACTAAAAAAAATGGAATTTTCATTAGCAAACTTAAACAAAGCCGCAAGCACTAATGGGGTGATCATCGGCATTTTATCTACAGTGATCGGTGTGGTTACATATTATGTTTTCCCTTCGCTGTTGGGCTCAATGTCATTCGGGATTGGAACATTTGTTGTTACTTTGCTGATTTATATCTTTTTCACTATTGACCTGAAAAAGAAGATCGGTGGATTCTGGACTTTCAAAGAAGCTTTAAAGGGAATTTTTCTGATGTCCTTTATCGCAGGATTGATCTACTCACTGGCAAACGTTGTTTTTTATAAATTCGTAGAACCGGGTGCATTTGAAAAGATTGCTGGATTTATGGAATCCGGGATGTCTCAGACCTTCGAGAATATGGGTATGGCACAAGAGCAGATTGATGAGGCAGTGGCTAAGCAGATCGAAGTAATCAAGGCTCAATATGACCCAACATTTGTTCAGTTTTTTAAGAATCTGGGTATTGCAGTAATCATCCAGTTCGTAATGTCATTGATTTTTGCAGCGATATTCAAGAAAGAGGCTCCTGTATTCGCTTCAACCGGCGAAGATGAAGAGGAATAGTCCTTTAAAATTATCAGACGTGCAGGTTTTATCAATATTATTGATGAAACTTGCACGTTTTTAATTGTTAAATAATCTCACATCTCAAATCTCACATCTCACCTCTCCTATCTCACATCAAAAAATGAATATATCTGTAGTTGTTCCTTTATTCAATGAAGCAGAATCTCTGCCTGAACTTCTTACTTGGATCAACAGGGTGATGACTCAGCAAGGATTTAGCCATGAGGTGATATTGGTTGATGATGGAAGTAACGACGGATCCTGGGAGGTTATTGAGAAATTAAAGCAGGAATTTCCGGCAATTGTAGGGATCAAGTTTAGACGCAATTATGGCAAATCTGCAGCTTTGAATGTAGGTTTTGAAGCCTGTCAGGGAAACGTGGTAATTACCATGGATGCTGATCTTCAGGATAGTCCCGATGAAATACCAGAACTTTACAGAAGAATTGTTGAAGAGAAATTTGATCTTGTTTCGGGCTGGAAGCAAAAGCGTCATGACCCGCTTTCAAAAACAATTCCAACAAAATTGTTTAACATGGTCACCCGTAGTATGTCGGGGATACATAATCTTCACGACTTTAATTGCGGTTTGAAAGCCTATCGTAAAGAGGTTGTCAAAAGTATAGAAGTTTACGGTGAAATGCACCGCTATATCCCTGTAATCGCCAAATGGGCCGGTTTTAAGAAGATTGGCGAACAGGTTGTGGAGCATCGTGCGCGTAAATACGGCTACACCAAATTTGGTTTCAGTCGCTTTATTAATGGTTTTCTGGATCTGCTATCAATATTTTTTGTCGGCAAATTTGCTAAAAGGCCTATGCACTTTTTTGGTACGATGGGTGCTTTGAGCTTTATGGCCGGTACTATCATTGCCTTGTGGATTATCATTGAGAAGTTGTATCACATCAGCATGCATATCAAATACTCCCGTGAAATTGTTGATCAACCTCTTTTTTATATCGCTCTGGTTGCAATAGTTGTTGGTTTTCAGCTGTTTCTTACAGGTTTCATAGCCGAGCTGGTTTCAAGAAATTCCCCTGAGCGCAACAGCTATCAGATAGAGAAGACTGTTTGATTTTTTTATCCCTAACATTTAATCAAAATGTTTTTTTCAATCATCATTCCACTTTACAACCGGCCACAGGAAATTGATGAATTGCTGCATACTTTATCAAAGCAAAGCTACCTTCAGTTTGAGGTGCTGATCATTGAAGATGGATCCAAGATCGATGCCAAAGAAATTGTTGAATCTTATACCGGCCGGTTGGATATCAGTTATTATTTTAAAGAAAATGCGGGGCAGGGCTTTGCCCGTAATTACGGCTTTGAACGTGCAAAAGGGGATTATTTTATCGTTTTCGACTCAGATTGCCTGATACCTGCAAATTATCTTGAGATAGTAAAAAATTACCTGCTTGCGCATCAGCTGGATGCATATGGTGGTCCGGATGGTGCACATCCTTCATTTACTCCAGTTCAAAAGGCCATCAGTTATTCTATGACTTCTCCGTTTACTACCGGAGGGATAAGGGGTAATAAAAAACATATCGGGACCTTTCATCCGCGCAGTTTCAATATGGGAATCTCACGCGAAGTATGGGAAAAGACAGGAGGTTTTATCCTGACCCGATTGGGTGAGGATATTGAATTTAGTATTCGAATTCACTCGTCAGGGTTTAAAATCGGACTGATTCCTGATGCGGTGGTTTATCATAAGCGACGCACAGATCTTTTTCAATTTTATAAGCAGCTTCATTTCTTTGGCAGAGCCAGAATTAATATTTACAAACACTTTCCTTCAGAGTTGAAGATTGTACATTTTTTTCCGGCTCTATTTACCATATTTTTGTTGCTGAGTTTATTATTTAACCTGTTTGGCAGCGCATTAGCTGAATTATGTAATACCTTGCTGGCTGTTTATATTTTGTTGATATTTTTCCATTCCTGGAAAGTAAACAAATCATCAAAAGTCGCATTTTTGAGTATTGCTGCTTCATTTGTGCAATTGACAGCTTATGGCCTTGGCTTTATGCAGGATTTTTGGAAGAGAATTATTTTAAGAAAACAATAATATATGGACAAATCCTTGTCAGTGAATGAGATATTGGCAGATGCCTGGCAACTGGCAAAAACAAATATATGGGTGTTGCTGGGCTTCACTGCTGTACAGTTTGCTTTTATTCTGATCATTACAACTATCCTTACCAGTGTGTTCGGAGGTGCCAGTGGGGCTGGTGTATTGATTCAAAATATTATTTTGAGTCTCTTTGATGCCTTTTTCACAGTTGCTTTTTATCAGGTATTCTTTAAACTTATTGATGAGGATACGGATCCTGAGTTCCCTGATTTTATTCCTAATCTGGTTAAAGCCGTAAATTTTCTGATAGTAAAACTCATAATCGGTTTGGTACTGGTGTTTACCATCGCTATCATCAGCTCAGTTTATTTTTATAATAAGCAAGATATTGATACCAGTAATCCGTTTAGCTGGGATCTTCTGCCTGTTTTTGTACTTATTGCTATTCCTCTTGTGTTTCTCACAATCAGACTATGTTTCGTGGTTTGCTTTATCGTTGACCAGGAATCCGGTGCTTCAGAGTCGATTAGCCAGAGCTGGGCAATTACCAAAGGACATTTTTGGTTTATAGCCCTTCTTTTTTTGGTGATGCTCGGCTTAAACGTTCTTGGGGCAATGGCTTTATTTGTTGGCTTGTTGTTTACGGTTCCATTTTCCAGCTTGATTCTGATCATTGCTTATCGACATTTAGTAAACACTTACACCGATGAAGAAGAGATTCTGATTGATAATCCGGAGGACAAGAATGGGAATTAAATCCTGGCTGGCTAAGCCTCTGGCAGCATTTGCAGTAAGGCAAATCAATAAATGGAAGAATAATCCCATTGCTGCACAGGATCGTACCTTCTTACGCCTAATCAGACAAGCCAGTGATACTGCATTTGGGAATGACCATGATTTTGTGTCAATTAAAACTTACGAGGACTTTAAGAAACGTGTTCCTATTGCTGATTACGAGGATCTGAAGTCCTATATTGACAGGGTTGTTCAGGGAGAGTCCAATGTTATGTGGCCGGGTAAGCCAATTTATCTCGCTAAAACTTCAGGTACAACCTCTGGTGTGAAGTATATCCCGATTTCGAGGGAATCAATGCCTGAACACCTGAATGGTGCTCGCAATGCATTATTCTCCTATATCCATGAAACCGGAAAATCTGAGTTTGTCGATGGCAAGCTCATTTTTTTGCAGGGGAGCCCGGTACTTGAGAGGAAGAATGGAATTAATTTCGGACGCTTGTCGGGCATTGTGGCTAACCATGTTCCTGCCTACCTTCAAAAGAACCGTTTGCCCTCATACAAAACAAATTGTATTGAAGATTGGGAAGAAAAGGTTGATGCAATCGTAGATGAAACAATTACAGAGGATTTGCGTTTGATCTCCGGTATTCCACCCTGGGTTCAGATGTATTTCGACAAGCTCCGGGTCCGTGCAGACGGAAAGAAAATAGGCGATATCTTTAAGAATTTCTCTCTTTTTGTTTACGGTGGAGTAAATTTTGAACCATATCGTGCCCGATTGGAAGAAAGTATCGGAAGGAGGGTTGACTCAATTGAAACTTATCCGGCATCCGAGGGTTTCATTGCTTTTCAGGATTCTCAAAAGGAAAAAGGATTACTGTTATTAGTGAACTCGGGTATTTTCTATGAATTTATCCCAACGGATGAATATTTTAATGAAAACCCAAGTCGGATTTCTCTTCGGGGTGTGGAACTGGATAAAAATTATGCGATTATTTTAAATACAAATGCCGGGCTATGGGGGTATAGCATTGGAGATACAGTTAAGTTCGTTTCCAAAGACCCTTACCGGATTCTCGTCAGTGGAAGGATCAAACATTTTATTTCAGCTTTTGGCGAACATGTAATAGGTGAAGAGGTAGAACATGCAATTTTGTCGGTTGCGGGTGAGGAGGGGCTTGAAATCACTGAATTTACCGTCGCCCCGCAAGTTAGTCCCGATGATGGCACTTTACCCTACCATGAATGGTATGTTGAGTTTGCAAAAGCTCCTGCAGATATGGATAGGTTTAGTTATATGGTAGACCTTGCCTTACAAAAGAAAAACACCTATTATTTTGATCTGGTAGAAGGCAAGGTTTTACGGCCTTTGGTTATGCATAAACTTCAAAAAGATACCTTTAGAAACTACATGAAGTCACAGGGGAAGCTCGGCGGGCAGAATAAAGTGCCGCGTTTGTCAAATGACAGGCATATTGCTAATGAATTGAATGAATGGATAGGCGCTTAGATCAGGAATCTTAAAAAAATTAATAAGTTTGAACAATTTCAGTTTTGAATGAATAAATCGGGTTCGGTTTGATGGAAAAAAGTTTTAATAATGATTTTGCTTTAAAGAATATTGCTATTCTGGGTTCTACAGGTAGTATAGGTACTCAGGCGCTTGAGGTTATCCGGCAAAATCCTGATCGTTTCAGGGCCTTTGTGTTGACCGCCAATAACAATGCCTTTCTTTTAATAAAACAGGCACTGGAATTCAATCCGGAATATGTTATTATCGCTGATCAATCAAAACTTGATGAAGTAAAAAGTGCTTTAAAGCATACCAGAGTTAAAGTTTTATGTGGACAAGATGAGCTCTGCGACATTTTGGCGCTACCGAAAATTTCTCTGGTGCTAACCGCTATGGTTGGATATGCAGGACTGATCCCAACCCTTGCAGCTATCAGGGCAGGAAAGGACATTGCCCTTGCGAATAAAGAAACACTTGTTGTTGCAGGTGATCTGGTTACAGGTCTGGCAAAAGAGCATGGAGTGAAAATATTACCGGTCGACTCAGAGCATTCGGCTATCTTTCAATGCCTTGCAGGTGAGGAACAAAATCCGATTGAAAAAGTTTATCTGACAGCATCCGGTGGACCTTTCAGAGGGAAGGATAGTGATTTTTTGAAAAAAATCACCCGTAAGGAGGCTCTGAAGCATCCCAATTGGGTAATGGGAGAGAAGATCACAATTGATTCGGCAAGTTTAATGAACAAAGGTCTGGAAGTGATTGAAGCAAAATGGCTATTTGATCTGGATGTCTCACAGATTGAAGTGATTGTTCACCCGCAGTCGATCGTTCATTCTCTGGTGCAGTTCAGGGATGGATCAATGAAAGCACAAATGGGTTTACCTGATATGAAATTGCCTATTCAATATGCAATGGCCTATCCCGAAAGGATAGAAAATACATTCCCAAGATTCAATTTTACTGATTTTCCGAATTTAAGCTTTGAACAGGCTGACAAAACGACGTTCAGGAACCTTGCTCTTGCGTTTGATGCTTTAAATGCGGGCGGTAATATGCCATGTGTGATCAACGCAGCCAATGAAGTAGTTGTGGCAGAATTTTTGAAAGATAGAATCGGATTTTTAAAGATGAGCGATATCATTGAACAATGTATGTCAGAAATTATGTTTATTTCTGACCCATCGCTTGATGATTATATCGAATCGGACAGGATTACACGGATTTTAGCACAGGAATTAGTAACAAAAAGTAAATCATAGAGTTTAATTAAAAAATAAGAGAATAGGCATGGATGGATTAGTAATGACAGGTCAACTGTTATTGGGATTATCAATTTTAATCATATTACACGAAGCAGGGCACTTTTTTGCTGCAAGGGCATTCGGAATCAGGGTAGAGAAATTTTATTTGTTTTTTGATGCATGGGGCTTTAAATTATTCAGCTTTAACTATAAAGGTTGTGAATATGGTATTGGTTGGTTGCCATTAGGTGGTTATGTGAAGATTTCAGGAATGATCGATGAATCTATGGATACCGATCAGCTTGCCGGTCCGCCGCAGCCATGGGAATTCCGTTCTAAACCGGCCTGGCAACGACTTATTGTCATGCTGGGTGGGGTTACCGTGAATATTGTACTGGGTATCTTTATTTTCTGGATGCTTACGCTGAAGAACGGTGAGACATTTATTCCAAATGATAAATTACCTGATGGTATTGCGCCCGGAATTATAGGTCGGGAGATTGGCCTGCAGGCCGGCGACCGCATTACCGCAGTGAATGGCACACTAGTTAAGCGCTTTGAAGAATTAACCAGTTCAAAAGTACTGTTAGGTAATACAGAACTAACCGTGCAGAGAAATGGTCAGACTATTCCTGTACAGGTTCCTGGCGATGTACTCGAATTGGTTTCAGATCTGGGTATCAGCCAGTTTGTTGAGCCAAGGGTTAGGATGTCGGGCGTGGTACAGATCGCTCCTGGTGGAAATGCAGAGAAAGCAGGGTTGAAGGTTGGGGATAGTATTTTAGCTGTCAACGCGAAGCCGGTCACCTTCTACGATGAATTTAAAACCGAAGTACAGTCGGGTAAAAATAAAACAATTGCAATATCGCTGGTTCGTGATCAGCAGACAATAGAAATTCCAACACAGGTTTCCGAAGATGGTACGATTGGCATTTACATCCCGCAATATTTCAATATCCCACTGGAGAGTGTAAACTATGGTTTTTTGGCAGCATTGCCGGTAGGAGCTTCTAAAGCATGGGGTTCTTTCATGGATAATGCCAAGGGGCTGGGAAAGGTAGCCTCCGGACAAGTGAAGGCGAATAAAGCATTCACCGGACCAATAGGAATTGCGACAATGTTCGGTGGTACCGTAAACTGGATAAAATTCTGGAGCCTGGTTGGATTATTATCGATGGCATTGGCATTAATGAACCTGTTACCTATACCTGCTCTGGACGGTGGTCATGCAATTTTCTTATTGATTGAAATGGTGAAAGGGAAACCACTTGGCGATAAATTCATGGAACGCGCTCAAATGGTAGGTTTTGTGATATTAATTACATTGATGGTTTTCGTTTTCGGGAACGATATTTTTAAACACATTATTAATTGAGAGTGGAGAGTTGAGAGTTGAGAGTTGAATTGCGAATAAACTATTATTATTTTTTTAAAATAGACACGGATGTCATCCCGACCCAGGAGGGAACTTAGCGAGTGTAAATGAATAGTTTAAGTATGGCATTAACTATTATTTTATTTCAAATGAAGAAGGGTGTCATCCCGACGTAGGAGGGAACTTAGTAAATCTTAATGAAGAGTTTAATGTCGAGACCCGATAGTAGTCAGGTTGAGCACTGCACCCAATTCCGAAATCCATTAATCCTATAATCCATTAATCCTATAATCCTATAATCCTATAATCCTATAATCCTATAATCCTATAATCCT